>NZ_NPKW01000071.1:0-86660 GCF_002265885.1 Vibrio sp. 03_296 | reverse complement strand
RTCATCGTTATGCTCGCTTCCGAGGTCTAGCCAATGTGCAAATGCAATGTTGGTTGGCAGCGGCAGCCCAAAACATCAAGAAGATAGCGTTGGTGGTGAACTATCTACGAAAAATGGGCTTAAATATGGCAGAAATAAGGCAGATACTTGCTTCTGTATACCCGTGTAATGAATGGAAACTTCTGCGCACGATATACAAAAAAAAATCACGATCGCGACCTACGGTCGCTTCCAAAAAAGAACCCCACTTAAAAAGCGGGGTTCGTCATCAATCTGAGGCCGCATAAGCGGCCTTTCGTTTATATTGCATCGCAATTACTGTTCTGCGATTTGGCGTTGAGCGGCTTTTGCTTCATCCACTCGAGCGAGTTTTTCCAAATCTTTATCTTCTACGAATACAGGTAGCGGTTTGTGTTTTTCAGCGAGGTAGCTGTAAATCACAGGCAACACGAATAACGTAAACAGTGTACCAATCGCTAGACCAGCTACGATAACGATACCGATGCTGAAGCGTTGAGCTGCGCCAGCGCCCGTTGCATACATTAGTGGGATCAAACCAGCAATCATTGCCGCTGTTGTCATTAGGATAGGACGAAGACGTACTTTCGCCGCTTCCATGACCGCTTCAATGCGTGAACGCTTGTTATGTAGCTGCTCTTCTTTGGCCACCTCACAAATCAAGATACCGTGTTTGGTGATCAAACCTACCAAGGTAATCAGACCCACTTGCGAGTAAATGTTCATCGTCGCAAGACCCCATGCTAACGCAATCAGAGCACCACAAATCGCCAGTGGCACCGATACCATGATAACGATTGGATCGCGAATCGATTCAAACTGAATCGCCAATACCAAGAAGATAATTGCCAAAGCAAGACCAAAGGTGGCGTACAAGGCGCTGCCTTCTGTAACAAACTGACGAGCTTCACCCATGTAGTCATGGTTGTAGCCAGTCGGTAGTTTGCTGCTAGCAATGTTTTCGAACCAATTGATGGCATCACCCATCGCTGTGCCTGGTGAAGGTACTGCACCGACGGTAGCCGAGTTCAACTGGTTGAAGTGAGGCAATGAGCGCGGTTCAGCGATCACATCAATAGTGATCAAGCTACCCAGTGGCACCGCTTTGCCATCGGCAGCGCGTACATAGTAGTTCTTCATCGACTCAGGGTTTAGACGCCATTTACGTTCCACTTGCGGGATCACTTCGTAAGAGCGGCCATTCAGGTCGATACGGTTGACGTAACCATCGGCCATCATAGTGCCTAGCGTGATACCAATATCTTGCATGGTGACGCCATATGCGCCTGCTTTGTCTTTGTCGATCTTGATTTTCATCGTCGCAGAGTCGTATTTCAGATCCAAATCTGAATAAACAAACAATGGACTTGAAGTCACTTCCGTCAGAATATCACTGGCGATGGTGTACAAGCTTTCAAAGCTATTTGGTGTGGTAATCACGAACTGAATTGGTAGACCAGAGCCTGCACCTGGAAGTTCTGGCATTTGGAAAGCCGTCACTGCCATACCTGGAACATTGGAAACCAAACCACCAACACGCTTAGTGATTTCCGCTTGGCTCGCTTCACGTTGGCTCCATGGCTTCAATGTTGCTAGACCAAAGGCTTGGTTCGAGTTTGGCACCCCAGTAAACACCTGAGCAAACTCAACCTCTGGCTGATCAGACAGAATTTTGTTTACGTCATTCATGGTGTTTTGTAGGTAATCCAAGTTTGCGTTAGATGGGCCAGTACCCATTAACATCACCACGCCTTTATCTTCTGAAGGTGCCAGTTCACTTGGAATGAACTTAAACAAAACAGGGAGCGTACCAAAAACAATTAGTGCGAAACCGATCACCACAGGACGATGGTCCATGACCGCTTTGAGCATTTTTTCGTAGCGGTTGGTCATGCCATCTAGCACGTGATGCACTTTCTCTTCAAATTTGCTTGGCTTTTCATGCGCCTTTAGCATCTTCGAACACATCATTGGCGATAGTGTTAACGCGATAATACCGGATACAAATACCGAACCCGCAAGGGTCAGAGCAAACTCTTTAAACAGCGAACCAGTGATGCCTCCCATGAGTGCAATCGGTGCGTACACCGCGCCCAGTGTGAGCGTCATGGCGATAACTGGTACCGCAATTTCACGCGTACCAATGATGGCTGCACGGAATGGTGATTCACCCTCTTTGATGTGGCGGTCGACGTTTTCTAGTACGACGATCGCATCATCCACTACCAGGCCGATAGCCAAAACCATCGCCAGCAGCGTCATCAGGTTCCACGAGAACCCCATCGCTTGCATCACCATAGCCACACCGATCAACGACAGTGGAATGGTGACGATAGGGATGATAACGGCGCGGAACGATCCCAAGAATAGGGTGATCACCACCAGTACGATCACAGCCGCTTCAACAATGGTTTTCACGACTTCGTGAATGGACTCATTGATGGCGATGGTCGAGTCGTACATCACGTTCATCTTAATATTGCTAGGCAGGTTGCGCTCAAGCTGAGGAAGCAGTTGAAGAACATCTGCCGCAATGTTAATTGGGTTGGCACTTGGTGCTGCGTTGATAGCGGCTACCACGGCTTCTTGGCCATTTGCGCTGGCGCGGTAAACATCGTGGCTTTTTTCTAGTGTGACTTTTGCGATATCGCCCAAGCGAATCACTTCACCATCACCCGATTTTACCACCAAGTTTTCCAGCTCTTGTACGTTTGAGACCTGAGTATCGGCACTGCCGTTGTACAGGACAAATTCACCCGTTACCTGACCCGTTGCCGATTGGTAGTTGTTGGCGTTGAGTACGCCCATCACGTCGGTTGCGGTGAGGCGTAGTGCGCCCATTTTGGCCGGATCCAGCCACACACGTAACGCGTATTTCAAACCACCATAGAGGTCAACTTTCGATACACCATTGATGGTAAAAAGTTGTGGGTTAATCACGCGCTCTAGGTAGTCCGTGATTTGGCTTGATGACAGCTCATCACTGGTGAAGCCGATATACAACACCGCCGTTGTCGACCCCGTCGACATGGTCACGGTTGGGTCTTCGGCTTCTTTTGGTAACTGTGAGCGAACCGAGTTAGTTTTGGCCAAAATATCCGCCAAGGCAGCATTTGGATCCGTATTGAGCTTCATGTTCACCGTGATGGTGGATTTACCCAGCACCGATTGCGAGGTCATGTAGTCAATATTATCTGCCTGCGCAACGGCTTGCTCCAAAGGTTGAGTAATGAAACCTTGGATCAAGTCAGCACTGGCGCCGTAGTAACTGGTGGTTACCGTTACGACGGTATTGGTCATTTCAGGGTATTCTCGCACCTGCATCTTGAACACCGCTTGTAAACCAAGCAAGGCGATCAAAAAGCTGATGGATACCGCTAAAACTGGACGTTTTATAAAAACATCAGTAAAGCGCATGATGCCTCCAATTACAGCATAGGGGTTTCAGCCGGAGGTGTAATCGCGTCGCTTTCGACAACACGAACCTTGGCATCGTTACTCAAGCGAACCTGGCCAGATGTCACCACCTGATCACCCACTTTTACGCCGTCGAGAATGTGTGCGATATTCCCAGTGCGTTCACCCACTTTCACCACGTGTTGTTTCACACGCTGCACGCCGTCTTCTTCCGTTAGAATGTAAACATTGTCACCGTAGAGCGTAAATGTGATCGCCGTTTGTGGCAGTGTGACTTGGTCTTCTAACTTCGGCAGAATGATGTTCGCACGGGCAAACATACCGCTGCGAAGCTTACCATCACTGTTAGGAATATCGGCTTGGACTTGAATCAAACCACTTTGGATATTGACAGCGGGTTCAATCGCGGTGATTGAGCCTTTGAATGGGTTTTGCGGATAAGCATCGACAAAAATATCCACTTCCTGGCCAAGATTGATGCGAGAAATATCGTTTTGCGGCACGGTAAAACGCAAGCGCATCACGCTGGTGTCTTCCAAACGTACGATATCAGAACCTGCTTGTAGGTATTGGCCTAGGTAAACATTACGAATACCAATGACGCCTGAAAATGGCGCTTTGATTTCACGGCGTGCAATCGAAGCTTTCAAGCTTTCAATGTCGGCTTTTAACGAGTAGTAATTGGCTTCGGCTTCATCGTACGCTTCTTTTGAAATCGAGCCTTTTTTGAAGAGCCCTTGATAGCGTTTGTACTTCGCTTCTGCTGCTGGCAGTTTTGCTTCACTGCTCTTCAGGTTGGCTTTTTCTACATCAGAGTCGAGCAGAACAAGTGGTTGGCCTTCTTTCACTTGTGTGCCTGATTCAAAGCGGATCTGTTTAATGACACCGCTGGTTTCATTGGCAATCGTCACACCTTGGTTGGGTTCGATAAAACCGATCGCTTCAATCACAGGCACCCAGTCGACTGGTTTCACTTCTGTGACCGTTACTGGGAACTCTGGCTCAGGACGATTTGCCAGGTATTCGGCAATTTTCTTTTGTTTGAAGAGGTTGAAACCTATCACACTGCCAAACAGCAGAATGGCGATAAGTAACATAAAAAAGGTCCACTTTTTCATTCGATTAAGAACTCCAATTAGTGATTAATGATTGCATCCCAGCTGGCTTCGATGGCAGCGTCAAGTGCCTTGTCATCCAGTTGGTAAAAGCCTAATGCGTGTTTTTTCGCTAGCCTGACGCTGGTCTCCAAACTTAGACCAAACAAAATTTCGTTATCCAGCGTTTTGAACACCCCTTGCTCCTTGCCCATATCGAACATTAAAGCAACTTGGTGAAACATTTTCTTTTCTAGCTCGCGGGTTTTGTGGCTATTCGAGCAAGGTAGTGATTCGTACTGAATACGGTTGCTCAAAGTAGACAAGTTTGAAGCCGCTAAATTCCATGTGTTTAGCCACATGGTGCGATATTGTTGTTTCAAAGGCATATCACGGGTTACGTTGGCTTGAATCGCCGTGGCAACTCGTTGAGTAATACGTAGCCTGAGCTCATCCAGCAGGTGTTCTTTATCGTCAAAATAACGATAAATCGTACCTGCTGCGACGCCCGCTTCTTTGGCTAATTTACTCATCGATAGACCCTGAAAACCGGACTCCGCAATCAACTTCTCTGCCGCAGCCAGGATTTGTTGTTGCTTGTCGTTCTGCTCTTCAGATGACATGGGTTATCCACCAGTGAATGAACGTTCATTCATTATAGCGGAAACAATAGCCATATTGGCAAGTGCTATGTGTGCTATTGAGTAAAAATCTTGTCAATGAGGCAATGGCAATCTCATCACTCGACGACTATTATATGGGCCTCGATTTTTGACCACAGATAAGCGCTATGAAACTGAATCCAAGACAAGACGAAGCCGTGAAATACGTATCAGGTCCCTGCCTCGTGCTTGCGGGGGCGGGTTCAGGCAAAACACGCGTGATCACCAATAAGATTGCCTATTTGGTGCAACAGTGTGGCTACAAAGCGCGTAATATTGCGGCGGTCACCTTCACCAATAAAGCCGCACGTGAGATGAAAGAACGTGTGGGACAGACACTGGGGAAGGGGGAATCAAAAGGCCTGATGGTGTCAACCTTTCACACGCTTGGTTTGAACATCATCAAACGAGAGTATCGTCATTTGGGTTTGAAGTCGGGCTTTTCCTTGTTTGACGATCAAGATCAGCTTGCACTGCTTAAAGAGCTGACTGAAAAACAGCTTGATGGCGATAAAGATCTGCTGCGTCAGTTAATGAGCACTATCTCAAACTGGAAAAACGACATGCTCTCACCAGAGCAGGCCGTGGCACGTGCGCAAGGTGAACAGCAGCAGTTGTTTGCCTTCTGTTTTGAGATGTATCAAAAGCAGATGAAAGCGTACAACGCGCTCGACTTTGATGATCTTATCTTGCTGCCCGTATTACTCCTTCGTGGCCAGGATGAGGTGCGTCAATACTGGCAAAACCGTATCCGTTATCTTCTGGTCGATGAGTATCAAGACACCAACACCAGTCAATACGAACTGGTGAAACTGCTGGTGGGTGAGCGTGGACGATTAACCGTGGTTGGGGATGATGACCAATCAATTTACTCTTGGCGTGGCGCAAAACCGCAAAACTTAGTGTTGTTGGGGCAAGATTACCCCAACTTACGCCTGATTAAATTGGAGCAAAACTACCGTTCAACCAGCCGTATTTTGCGTGCGGCGAACATCTTGATTGCCAATAACCCACACGTGTATGAAAAGTCGCTCTTCTCGGAAATTCCCGATGGAGAAAAACTCAAAGTGCTGTTGGCCAATAATGATGAGCATGAGGCGGAGCGCGTCACGGGGGAAATCATTGCCCACAAGTTTCTCAATCGCACCGACTATCGTGACTACGCCATCCTCTATCGTGGTAATCATCAATCGCGCCTCATCGAAAAGTCGCTGATGCAAAACCGCGTTCCTTACCGACTGTCTGGTGGCACGTCTTTCTTTGCACGCGCAGAGATCAAAGACATCATGGCGTATTTGCGAGTGTTGGTGAATCCTGATGATGACAACGCATTTCTGCGCATCGTCAACACGCCCAAGCGTGAAATTGGCCCTGTGACGCTCGAGAAGCTAGGCAGCTATGCCAACATGCGTGGCAAAAGTTTATTTGAAGCCAGCTTTGAACTAGGCCTTGAGCAGCATCTGACCGGACGTGGTCTCGACAATTTGCGTCGCTTTACTCATTGGCTGGTGGCGATTGCCGATCAAGCGGAGCGAGGGGACACAGTCGAAGCGGTGCGCTCGTTGGTGCGAGATATTCATTATGAGGATTGGTTGTACGAAACATCTGCCAGCCCGAAAGCCGCAGAAATGCGCATGAAAAACGTCTCTGATCTCTACTCTTGGATTGTCGCCGATTTAGAAGGTGACAATAACGATCAAGAAGAGAAAACGTTGAAAGAAGTGGTTCAACGTTTGACACTGCGTGACATGATGGAACGTGGTGAAGAAGATGAAGACAGTGATGCCGTACAACTGATGACACTGCATGCGTCTAAAGGTCTGGAATTTCCATATGTGTACCTGATCGGGACTGAAGAAGGGATATTGCCGCACCAAACCAGTATCGATGAAGATAACGTCGAAGAAGAACGCCGCTTAATGTACGTCGGCATTACGCGCGCGCAGCGAGAGTTAACTTTCGTGATGTGTAAAGAGCGTCGTCAATATGGGGAGTTGATCAAACCCAGCCAAAGCCGTTTTCTCGATGAATTGCCTTTCGATGATGTGGAATGGGAACAAACCAAAAAGCCAGTGACACAGGAAGAAAGAATGGCCAAAGGCCAAGCGCACATTGCCAACTTACGTGCGATGTTCAACAAGAAGTAAGCGGCAGACAAATAAGAAAAGGGCTTGGAAAACCAAGCCCTTCTGCTTTAGGAAACTTTGTTTTATAGACCTTTGATCATGTGATCAATAGCGGCAATGATTTCGTCATCGGAACAATCCATACACGTACCGCGAGGAGGCATAGCATTAAAGCCCTCAATCGCGTGCTTGTTCAACACATCATGACCTTGTGCAATACGCGGTGCCCAATCTGCTGCATTGCCAGATTTTGGTGCGCCATTTACCCCAGACGAGTGACAAGCAATACAAAAAGTGCCGTAAACTGTTGCGCCATCACGCGGTCCGGTTGGTTCAGCTTTGACTGGCTCACTACCTGCTAGATAAACATCACCTACTGGCTTGATGCGCTCTGCAATGGCATCGTGGTCAGTACTGGTAGCCATAGCTGCCGTAGAAAAGGTTAAAGCAGCGAATAAAACGCTAATCATTCGTCGAGACATATCCATTAAACTCACTTTACATTCCCAAGGTAAGTCAGCTGGCTTACCAAACATTTATATAGTTAGAGTGCTGTTTTGATTTAACGGTAAATTATCACTGTTAAATCAATGTAAATAATGGGTGATTATATCCCGTTAACTTGTTGCAATAAACAACAAGTTATCAGCTACAGGGGCTGAATCACATCTGTTATTTACATTTGTAGCCAGATAACTGACGAAAAAGAGACCAAACGGAAAAAAAACTAAAAAAAACACTAGACGCCATAGTGTGAACTACGTATTATTCCACTCCGCCGATAGGGCATGCGCCCGTAGCTCAGCTGGATAGAGCGTTGGCCTCCGGAGCCAAAGGTCGAAGGTTCGAATCCTTTCGGGCGCGCCATTTGGATGCCTGGAGGATATATCGGTGAAAAAACAATGGTGGCTATAGCTCAGTTGGTAGAGTCCCGGATTGTGATTCCGGTTGTCGCGGGTTCGAATCCCGTTAGCCACCCCATTCTTTTCTAAGAATGAAACATTTGTCGGTGAATAGCGCAGCTTGGTAGCGCATCTGGTTTGGGACCAGAGGGTCGGGGGTTCGAATCCCTCTTCACCGACCACTATTATTTGGGTTTTGCTTAAGGCGAGGCTCAGGTTTATGGCTTAAATAAGCGGTAAACATGACAATCTGATGGTGGCTATAGCTCAGTTGGTAGAGTCCCGGATTGTGATTCCGGTTGTCGCGGGTTCGAATCCCGTTAGCCACCCCATTCTTTCTTTAAAGAATAAAATTTCGGTGAATAGCGCAGCTTGGTAGCGCATCTGGTTTGGGACCAGAGGGTCGGGGGTTCGAATCCCTCTTCACCGACCACATTGAGAAAAAGGCTCTACAGCAATGTAGAGCCTTTTTCGTATCTGGTGATATTTGTTTGGGATCTGGGGGCGGGAGCTGGAATCCCAGCCGTGTTGAATTCCTCTTCACCGCCCACTGTAGAAAGCCTGCTTTTTGTTGCAGGCTTTCGTTGTTTTGGCATCCTGGACTAAAACGTCTGTGCGATCTTCTTCTCTCTACTTTCTCTCTACTTTCTCTCTACCTTCTCTCTACCTTCTCTCTACCTTCTCTCTACCTTCTCTCTACCTTCTCTCTACGGTTCTCATTTTCTTGCCTCAACCCACGAGCCTTACTGAGTATGCCGATGCGCTGGCTTTTGTCTCTGATGAGAGACTTTTAAGGCTTTCTAAGCGGAGTTGCTGATGAACCTCTCAATCTGAGAGGAAATCTCCTCTTTCTCATAACGTGTGTTTTTTTTCTGTCTATATTTTAGTTTCTTGGCATTTAACACTCTGATTTTCAAACACCAGTGAGTTCCTGGTGCTGTGGAGGAAAAACACAGCGGATATCCAATGTCTAGAATTCCATATTTAGCATTTTATGCTTAATGATTAGTTACACACTAAGCGTATTAACTGGTTTTTATAAATGGAATAAAGTGTTGTTTTGTATTTGTTAATATTCACATAGAAAAATCTCACGGAAGATTGTGAGGAATAATTGGCCTTTTTTGGCGACACTTTCTAGCAAAAATGCCAACTGGCACACAAAAAATGTTGTTCTGATTTTTGTTAAATATCTATTAACGAATATTTATTCGATATTTTTGCCTTGAAATTAACCGATTGCTGGCCGTTAAACTTTAATTGTTGCTTTTTTGTGTGTTTTTTGCCAAATTGTGTTCCGACCTGATTTTTAGAGTAATATTCTGCAATCAGAAGGGATTCATTGGTTTGTTGAATGATGATCGTGTTTGATTATTCAGCACCACAGACAAGGCAGTAGAGGTCTGAAATGTCACTATTAGAAGTGAAAAATCTTCGTATCGAGTATCCGTCGCGGCATGGTGTTCATGCGGCGGTGAAATCGTTGTCGTTTAATATTGAACGAGGCGAAATTGTTGGCGTCGTCGGTGAGTCGGGTGCGGGCAAGTCAACCGTAGGTAATGCGGTGAGCGATTTGTTGAGCCCTCCTGGTCGTATTGCCAGCGGTGATGTGTTCCTTGATGGTGAAAAAATTTCAGGCCTTTCTCCAGAAGCAATGCGCAAAGTGCGTGGCTCTAAAATTGGTTTTATCTTCCAAGATCCAATGACCTCGCTTAATCCTCTCTTTACTGTGGAACAGCAGTTAAAAGAAACCATTCACGCTAATATGAATGTCTCTGACGAAGAGGCTTACACGCGTGCATTGTCATTAATGAAGCAGGTGGGTATTCCTCAACCAGAAAACCGCTTAAAGCAGTATCCTCACCAGTTTTCTGGCGGTATGCGTCAGCGTGTAGTCATTGCGATTGCCCTAGCGGGCGAGCCGGATTTGATCATTGCTGATGAACCAACCACGGCACTCGATGTGTCGATTCAAGACCAAATCCTCAACCTGATCCGCGAGTTATGTATTAAGCATAACGTGGGTTGCATGTTGGTAACGCACGACATGGGTGTGGTATCGAACGTGACTGATCGTGTTGCTGTTATGTACCGAGGTGACTTGGTTGAGTTTGGTCCAACGGCCAAAGTGTTGGGCAATCCAGATCATCCTTATACGCGCAGCTTGATTTCAGCGGTACCACGTTCGGATAGGAAGCTTGATCGCTTCCCATTGGTCAGCTACATCGAAGAGGCGAGTGAACTGCAGCCTCTTGATATTAAGAATCACTGGCTGGGTCAAAGTGAAGATCAGAGAAAATACACCGGACCACTGCTTAATGTGGAAAACGTTAACTTGCGTTTCGTCACTAAGGACTCGCTGTTTGAGAGCCGTCGTGAGTATGTGCAGGCATCAAATAACGTTAGCTTCCAAGTGCATGAAGGGGAAACCTTTGGCTTGGTGGGGGAATCGGGGTCGGGTAAATCCACTATTGCACGAGTCATTGCCGGGCTGTATGCGCCTAACTCAGGTAAGGTGACGTTTGAAGGTATTGACCTTACCGCATTGACCTCAGAAAAAGCGCGCCGTCCTTTGCGTCGCCAAATGCAGATGGTATTCCAAAATCCATACACTTCCATGAACCCGCGTATGAAGATATTCGACATCATCGCGGAGCCCATTCGTTTCCATAAGTTGACCAACAGTGAAGCGGAAACGCGTCAAATCGTGAACGATCTCTTGGAGCACGTTGGCTTAGGGCGAATGGCTGGGGTGAAATATCCACATGAATTTTCGGGTGGCCAGCGTCAGCGTATTTCGATTGCGCGCGCATTGGCGACTCGTCCACGTCTTTTAATTTGTGATGAGCCCACCTCGGCACTGGATGTCTCGGTTCAGGCACAGATTCTGAATTTGCTCAAAGATCTACAAAGCGAACTTAACTTAACCATGCTGTTTATCAGTCATGACCTTCCGGTTATCCGCCAAATGTGTGACCGAGTGGGAGTGATGCAGATGGGAACCCTGCTCGAAGTCGCACCGACTGAGCAACTGTTCCGCTCTCCACAGCATGAATACAGTAAGCACCTGATTTCCTTGATGCCAGAGTTCACTGGTTTGAGGGAAGAGGTGAAAACGGCATAACCAAGCTTGCTTGGCACAATAACAGACGCAAATACAACAACTAGGGATTCGGATTCCCGCATAAGGAGTTATGCAATGAAAACCGTGAAAAGCAAACTGACCGTGGCTTTAATGGCTGCAGGCCTAAGCCTGAGTGCTGCTGCGGCAGACATCAAAGTTGCTTATGATGCAGATCCAGTGTCACTTGACCCGCATGAGCAGTTGTCTGGTGGTACGCTACAAATGTCGCACATGGTGTTTGATCCACTAGTTCGTTATACCCAGAAATTGGATTTTGAACCTCGCTTGGCTGAAAAATGGGAACGTGTCAATGACACCACTTACCGCTTCCAGCTACGTAAAGGGGTGAAGTTCCATTCCGGTAACGAACTGACGGCAGATGATGTCGTGTGGACATTCGATCGTCTGAAAGATTCTCCAGACTTTAAAGCGATCTTTGAACCGTATGAAAAAATGGTCAAAGTGGACGATTACACGGTTGAGTTGGTGTCCAAAGGGGCTTACCCATTGGTGCTGCAAACCGCCACTTACATCTTCCCGATGGACAGCAAGTTCTACTCTGGCACGACAGCTGATGGCAAAGACAAAGCGGAAGTGGTGAAGCACGGTAACTCATTTGCTTCGACCAATGTATCTGGTACTGGCCCGTTCATCGTCACTTCTCGTGAGCAAGGCGTGAAAGTAGAATTTGAGCGCTTTAAAGATTACTGGGACAAAGAGTCAAAAGGTAACGTGAATAAGCTGACGCTTGTGCCAATCAAAGAAGACGCGACTCGTGTGGCTGCGCTTCTTTCTGGTGGTGTTGACATGATCGCGCCAGTGGCGCCAAACGATCACCAACGTGTGAAAGATGCGAAAGGCATCGATCTTGTGACGCTGCCTGGCACGCGCATCATCACTTTCCAAATGAACCAAAATAGTAACGAAGCGCTGAAAGATGTGCGTGTTCGTCAAGCGATCGTTCATGCCATCAACAATGAAGGCATTGTTGATAAAATCATGAAAGGTTTTGCGACAGCGGCTGGCCAACAAGGCCCTGAAGGCTACGCGGGCTATAACGCGGAACTGGTTCCTCGTTTTGATCTGAAAAAAGCCAAAGAGCTGATGAAGGAAGCGGGCTACGAGAAAGGCTTTACGCTGACGATGATCGCACCGAACAACCGTTACGTTAACGATGCGAAAGTGGCTCAAGCGGCGTCTGCAATGCTATCGAAAATCGGTATCAAGGTCGATCTAAAGACCATGCCGAAAGCGCAATACTGGCCTGAGTTTGATAAGTGTGCGGCAGACATGCTGATGATCGGCTGGCACTCAGACACAGAAGATTCGGCGAACTTCTCTGAGTTCCTCACCATGACGCGCAACGAAGAAACAGGTCGTGGTCAGTACAACTGTGGTCACTACTCAAACCCAGAAGTGGACAAGTTGGTAGAAGCATCGAACGTAGAAACCGATCCTGCTAAACGTGCCGCGATGCTACAGAAAGTAGAAACCACGCTGTACAACGAAGCGGCATTCGTTCCTCTACACTGGCAAAACCTAGCGTGGGGCGCGAAATCTACGCTGGATATCAAACCAATCGTCAACGCGATGGACTTCCCATACTTTGGTGATTTGGTCGTTAAAGAGTAAGACTCGCTTTCTCCCACTCAAGCGTTGGGTGGGATGAGTGATTTTAGGTGCTCAACTTTGTTTCAGTCGGGTTGAGCGCCGTTTTCAGACTGAAGTTTATATGGCCGTGATAGCAAGCGGGCATAGTCATGGATAGCAAAAGGGGCAAGGAATGTTTTCGTTTCTGGTCAAGCGCCTGTTTCAGGCACTGATAGTGATGTTTGTGATCAGTTTAGTGGCGTTTGCCATTCAGGATAACCTAGGCGACCCGTTGCGTGAGCTAGTGGGCCAGTCAGTTTCAGAAGCAGAGCGCCAAGCGCTGCGAGATGAACTTGGTCTAAACGATCCCTTTATCACCAAATACACTCGCTTTATCGGCGCTGCATTGCAGGGCGATTTAGGCACTTCATACTTTTTCAAACGTCCTGCGGTGGATGTGATTCTTGATAAACTCGTTGCCACCCTAGAGTTGGTGTTTGGCGCGACCGTATTAATCATCGTCTTTTCGATTCCGCTTGGGGTTTATTCCGCGATTCATCCGAAGAGTTTCTTTACTAAAGTGGTCATGGCAGGCAGTAGTATTGGTATTTCGATCCCCGTTTTCTTAACCGCGATCATGCTGATGTACGTCTTCTCGATTGAGCTGCAATGGCTGCCATCCTATGGGCGAGGGGAAACGTATAACCTACTCGGCTGGGAATCGGGCTTTTTTACTCTTGATGGCTTAAAGCACCTCGTGCTGCCATGTATTGCGCTAGCTTCAATCATGTTGCCACTGTTTATTCGTCTGGTGCGTTCAGAAATGCTGGAAGTGCTGAGTTCGGAGTACATCAAATTTGCCAAGGCGAAAGGCCTCGCGCTGAACAAAATTTATTACCAACATGCGCTCAAAAATACCATGCTGCCAGTGTTAACCGTTGGTGGCGTGCAGATTGGTACCATGGTGGCGTACACCATTTTGACTGAAACCGTGTTCCAATGGCCGGGTACGGGTTTCCTTTTCCTTGAGGCGATCAACCGTGTGGATACCCCACTGATCACCGCTTACGTCATTTTTGTCGGACTGATTTTCGTGGTGACCAACACTATCGTTGACCTGCTGTATGGCTTAATCAACCCGACCGTAGATTTAACAGGAAAAGGAGCATAATCATGGAACAGGTTAATAAAGCTCCTTCTGCATGGGAACGCTTTAAAGAATCGGATTTTCTTTACTATTTTAAACGCGACAAAGTGGCGATGAGCAGTTTTTCGGTGTTCATGCTGTTTTTGTTGTTGGCGATTGCCGCACCATTAATTGCGCCGAGTAACCCCTATGATCTCTCTTCGATTGACATCATGGATGCGGAACTACCGCCATCTTGGATGGAAGGCGGTGATGAAAACTTCATGCTGGGCACTGATGAGCAAGGGCGCGATATTCTTTCCACCATCTTATACGGTTCGCGTTTATCATTAACCATCGGCTTTATGGCGGTAGCGCTACAGCTGTTTTTGGGTATCGTGATTGGTCTGTCGGCGGGTTACTTTGGTGGTCGTATTGACAACTTCTTGATGCGTTTTGCGGATGTTCAGCTCTCCTTCTCGACCATGATGGTGGCAATTATTGTCTCGGCGATTTTCAAAGCCAGTTTCGGCAGCGATTTCTACAGCCAATATGCGGTGGTGATGCTGGTGGTGATCATCGGTGTGGCGGAATGGCCACAATACGCACGTACGATCCGCGCCTCGGTACTGGCGGAGAAGAAGAAAGAGTACGTGGAAGCTGCGCGAGTGATGGGCTTTAAAGCTCCGCGCATCATGTTCCGTCATATTCTGCCGAACTGTTTGTCACCGATTTTGGTTATTTCAACCGTGCAAGTCGCTAACGCGATCATGTCGGAAGCGGCGCTCTCGTTCTTAGGGCTGGGTTTGCCCGTTGACCAACCGTCACTGGGCGCATTGATCAGCATTGGTTTTAACTACATCTTCTCCGGCGCTTGGTGGATCACCGCCTTCCCTGGCATTGTGCTGGTGACGCTGGTGTTAGTGATCAACCTATTGGGTGACTGGTTACGTGACGTATTTAACCCAAAAATCTACAAAGGGTGATCTGAGCTGATTGATTTATAATCGGAAAACTACCTAAACTAAGAGTCGTAAGCCAATTACGGCTCTTTTTTTGCTTGTCATTTTTTATTCACCAGTACGCGGCAAATTTTTGGCCTTACAACGTGTTGTAGGCAGCAGTCTGAGCGTCACTGAACAATTCATTGATGAAACGGGTAGAGTGAAGTTATGGAACAAAGCAAATCGGCCCTTTTGCCGATCTTCAAACCTCAACGATTGTGGCTGATGGCGGCATTGTGCTTTTTTGGTGTTGCTACTCCTGCAGCGGCGGAAGGCTTTCTATGTGAAGCCACACAGGCAAGCACCAACGAATTACCCATGTTAGATAAAGCCTGCCCGATTGGCGATGGTGTTTGGGGTAAAAAAGCGCCCAAAAGCGGCAAAGAGGATTTCTTTTGGATTCAATGTGGCATCTTAAATCAGCCAATGCCACTGGCCGACGCCAAACCGCTTTACAAGCAGATCACCACCGATGTGTGGATGAAACCTGAAAACAAAGCCTATCGTTGCTTAATTGGCCCGTATCAATCTTTTGCTCAAGCCAGCAAAGATCTTAAACAGGTCAAAAAACTGGGCGATTACCGAGAAGCCTTTATTCGAGTCGTTAAGCCACATTCTGCGGCAAAACCGGTCACGGCAAGCAAAGAACAGAAAGCGATAACCAAGCCCACCGCCCCAAAAACGCAACAGAAAGTACCGGTTGCTGCCAACAAGCCAATGCCTTCTCCTGCGCAGGCGACCTTGGCCACAACGCCAGCTAAGCGCAGTAACGACGACTCTTCATCCATCGACATTCGTAAAAGTGCCGAGTTAAAAGGTCGTACTTATGCAGTGCCTTACTTGATGGATGATGAGCACCAGTTTTATATGGAACACAACCAAGCATGGAATCGCTTGGATTACAGCAGTGCGGAAGTGGTGTGCAGTGATCTGCACATGCGTTTGTTAACCGAAGAGGAATTTTTTACCCTGCTGGACTCCAAAGTGATGGAAAACCAGCACTGGCCAATGCAGTTGCCCTATTGGGGAAGAGGAAAAAAAGGCTTCTTTACCGATGGTCGTGTGACGCAGGTAAAAGGCTCTTCGCTGTTGAATGTGCTGTGTGTGAAGTAGTTGGATGAAATCAAAAACAAATAAGCCCCGTGATGCGGGGCTTGGTGTATATCAACAATTTGGTCTTATTTCATGATTGGCAGTTCAGAGAACACTGATGTCATGATGTCTTGATCGTAGCCAAACAAACTGTATTGCGGTGCAGAAGTGCCTCCTTGGTCTTCGCTCCAGGTCACCGCAATGTAGAAGTCGCCAAATTCGCGGTTAATGTAGCGAACGCGCGTTTTTTGATCTTCCATCTCTTCGGTTAGCTCTGCGCGAACATCATTGTTCGAATCATAGGTTTGCTCCCAGCTACCGGTAGTGTAGAAGCCCGTTGGCTTGATCGATTCGTTTACAAAACGGTTGTTCGCTTTGAACGTGTAGCTGCCCATAGCGTAGCTTAGTTCAGGGCCGTCCAACTCTGGATTAAAAGCACCGCTTTCTACGGATAGGTCAAACTCTACATTGCTTGCCGCTAGTTTTGGCGCGACTGGTAGAACCTGAGCCAGAGGCGTATTGGTTGAGTCCATCCAGAATAGCTCTTGAGTCCCCATTTTCACTAAGATTTGGTATTCGCCAGCTGCTGGAGAGTGTTGGTACAGCATCTCATATGGCTGGTTATCTGCGTCTAACAGTGTGCCATCTGTATTGATCGTCACCGCCCAACAATCTTTGGCTTGGCTCTCTAGATAATCCGTTTTATTGTCTAGGTCGCGTAGTACTGCGAAAGGGTTATTGCCGTTGTAGTCACTGATGTTGCTTGAGTATTGCCCGTGGTTATCACCCCAACACCACTCGAGACCACCTTGAGCATTGGTCATTAGAGAGGCGTAAGCAATTTCACCATCACGGTCAGCAAAGCTGCCCATGCGCCACACTTGGTTGTTAAAGTGCTCTTTAGTAAACGCCAACTTGTTTTCTGGTGGTGGCGGAGTGATGTCATCACTTGGCTGCACATTAGGTAAAAGAATTTCAACCATTTCTGATTCAACGTCGTTCTCTTCACCACCAGAGAAATTAATACCTTTAGCCACATACAAAATGACACCATTGGTTTCTGCCGTTGGAGTGCCCGTTAAAGAAACTAAGCCAGAAGCGTCAACCGATACTTTAACCCCTGGAATTGGGTTTTTCGCTGGTATGTTGTCGTGTGCTGCATAGTGAGCATAGTATTCGACATCGCCACTGATTGAATCTTCAAACAGCTTGCTAATATCCAGTGTGTTCTCAAATGCTTGACCAACTTGCAGTGTCCACGTGCTCGCTTCTGCTTTGAGTTCAGCCAGTACGGTTGCATTGGTCTTAATTTCACCTTGTGTAACGGCGGGCAGATCAAAGCTGGCTGGATGAGATTCAATGCGCGTTGCGACATGACCATCATTCGCAATAACGGTAAAGCGTTGTGCGGGATGTGCCGATGCAGGGCGACCAGAGATCGTTAGCTTGCCAGTTGCTTTATCAAACGTTGAGGTTAGACCTGGAATCACCGTGTTAATGTTGGTTGTGATCGTCAGCTCATCACCTTCGCGGTCAGTAAATAGACCAGACATATCGAGTTCATTTTTGAACTCGACACCTTGCGCCAATTTCCAGCTATCAATGTGAGTTTGTAGTGATGTTTGAACATCGCCATCCACTTCTGGTGCGGTATTGGAAAGCTCTACGGTGAAGCTGAAGGTTTCAGACAACTTGTTCAGCACCTCGCCATTCGCCGTTGCGCGATCGTCCGCCGTCACTGTGACGGTGAATTTATCTTGGGTGAGCAGCGCAGCTTCCGTCGTCAGCGTTATAACGCCGTTGTTGAGCGTCAGAATGATGCCCTTGCCATTGATAGTCGCATCTGATGCTGCCACTGGTGTTTCACGGCCTTCAAAGCGGTCAATGAATAGATTCTCTGGAAGAGTAATAGTGTGTGTTGCTACCACGCCTTCTTGGATATCAAGAGCAGCAAAGGTGTGTGTCAGTTCCGCTTTTGCTGCCGCATTCACGAGCAGTTTGTAGTTGGTGACCGCAACCTCTGGCTTGGAAGGATTGATCACTGGCGTAGTATTTAACACTTCATCAGTGCCGATGTTGCTTTCAGTAACGATCTCTTTCGCTTCATCTTTGGCCGTTGATGCAATGGCTGTCGCGTTTTTAGTGTATTCAGTTGGATTTTTCGCTTTTGATTCCGTAAGGATTTGCGCGGTTTTGTGTAGCTGAGCACTGGCCAGGTTTGTTTTAGCGTCTTTAACGAAATCTGAGAATGGGTTGATTGGTTGTTCGTCTGTTGCACCAAGCAGAGTACTGACGTTTGCACTGGCTTCTTCAATCGAAAGATTAGCATTTTTGCCCATTTCAATTGCAACTAAGTCAGTAATTGGTGAAATAACCATATTACTGTCTGCTTTTTCACCAGCGATTGGAGCACGGAAAACAACAGAGTTCGCCATTGGCTGACCTTCATGATCCATATCGGTTGTGTAGGTGTTCATGAAGTCTGAGTAAGTGTCGTTTTCAGGGCTGAGTGCCGCTAATTTTACAGCGAGCTCTTTTTCAACATCGCCAGGACGAAGTGTTTTCAGTGCCAATGAGCCTTTAATCTCCGTATCTTTAGCGAGCGTAATTTGCCCTTTTTGGTTTGTCAGACCAAAGACATTATCACTATCAAGATCGAGTTGACCGTTATTGTTGATATCGTCAAACACCACGGCTTGGTTAAAGTAACCGTCAAAGCCTGTCACGATAACGCCGCCTGGAGCGACGTTGTCGTTTGAACCTGAACCACTGTCTGAACCGCCACAACCGGTGAGGGCGATCGCCACTGACGCTGCTAGTAAACTAACCTTTTTCATCTAAGAGTCCTTTGCTTCTTTATTCTGACTAAATTGAATAACGCACATCGTTAGAGTCTTCTTTCATCTTTTTATAAATCATGCGAAAGAAGGGAGAATTTCGGGGCTTTTTTATCCGGTTAGAGTGGGAGTTTCAAGGCACGAAAAACAGCGAAAAAACCGTAAAATTTATTTTAATTTTTTTATCAGTAACGGGGTTGGCAAATGGGTCGTGAGGGTTAACATCTGGGCCAAAAATTTCAGGAGAAACAGATGAAACAGTGGGCTAGGTTAATCATGATTGGTGCGTGTTTGGGCTCTTCAGCGGCTGAGGCGCAAACGACCCTTGATAAGAGCAAATATGGTTACTCTTACTTTACCCTTGGCTTTGAAAATGTGGTGTATGAAGAGTTGTTTCCCGGTTTAGACTCCGATGCCAGTGTGGTGAGCCCCGTATTGAACACGGGCGGGCTGTACCACATTAACGCGCGCTTTGATTTTTCCATTGATGCGTTAGCGACATTTTCGCCGATCAGTGCCACCGAAGAGTGGCATAAAAACGGTACGCTGATTCAAACCAACCAGTTTGAATATCTGAAAGCGGCAACCAACATTTTGCTGCACTACAAACTGCAAGATAACTGGCGTGTGTTGGCAGGAACGTCATTGAGCTATCAAACCTACAAACGCTATGGCCTGAAAAACCACAATGGTTACGTCAATGATGTGTTTCGCGAAGGCAATACGTGGGAAGAGAAATCGACGGATATTTTCCTTGATGCTGGCTTAGCCTACGATTCTGGCCATCTGTATGGGGAGAGCGATTGGCGTGTTAGTGGCCGTTGGGTTTTCGGTGTGCCGATTTGGAGTGTCACTGAAAACTCACGTTTTGAAGACATTCAATTTAACGATTTCGGTTTTAGAACCAATGCGGAAGCAACCCTTAGCTATCAGATCATGCCAGGTTTGCATTTAGGGTGGTTTGTGATGCTCGGGTACGAGAAACGCTTCGAGTCTGATCCGCAACGAGTGAGTTATACCACAGCAAGTGGTGTGGAGAAGCAAGGTCAAGCTTGGTTGCCAGAAGCGCAAACTTGGACACTCAATACGGGATTACAAGCGTTGTGGAACTTCTAATCCCGTTTATTGGCGCTTAATTTTACAGTTGTGGGTGGTGGTAAATCAGATTGATTTTCAACTCCTCCAACAGGTGTGCGAACTGAGGTTTTGGGCGCAGGATGTAGCTGTAAATCTCGCCTTGTTGCAGATCGTTGTCATCTCGGTAGTCATGATTGATGGCCAAAGAGCGCTTGTTTGGTCCGGATGGAAAGACAAAACAGGCGACCGAGGAGACGCCATCTTCGTTGTGGCTGTAGGAGATGACATCTTCGTAATCGCCCCGACCAGCAATGACGGAGAGATCGAAGTAGGGCAGTAAGGTGGAGCAATCAAAACTGCCACTGATGCGATGAATGTTGAGGTCGGAGTCAAAGCGCTGATACACCGTGGGGTCCGCGGCTTGACGCTCGTAGATGTAGTTACCGACCTCGGCAGGAAGGTAATTTTGCTCAGCGTCGATAAAGAGGTAGTCAAAAAAGGCCATCTCATAAAGCGTTCGACCCGTTTCCACGTTGAGCCTTGCTTCCATCGCGGTTTTGTCGGTGAGCATGGTGTAGGTTTCGTACTGGTTGCCGTCATGCACCGTGGTGAGATGGTTTACCAATCCTTCCGTGAGGTTGGATGGGTAGCTTTGGCGAGTCATCCAGGTTTGTTTGGCATCAAAGGCGGACTGGCTGCTGGTGAGAATCAGCTTTTCGTCTTGCTGCTCAAACTCGCCAATCAACTTGAGCTCTTCGTCATCGGGGCATTGGCGACGATTGCGCGCAGCGGCGAAATAGACCTGATGATTGATTAACTTCCACGCTTGGCAGTAAATCACCTCATAGGGATAACGAACGCCCGCAAAGGTTTGGGTGGTTTCTAAGCGATAGAAGGTTTGACCAATCAGTGGGTGCGTAAACTGCGTACCCGTTTCTCCAATCGCTGGTAGATCAAAATAGGCCTTTACCCACGCTTGGTCATCACTACCGTGGTGATCATCGCGCGCGGCGATCATCAACTGGGGTTGCGCTGCGGCTTTGGTGACGGTGCCTAAGATCTGCACGGCACCCAGATTGCGAACTTTGAGCCCCGGCACATTGATGCGCACAGTGAGGGTGAGAAAGTCGTCATCGGCATCCACAAACAGTTGATCAATGTTGAGGGAATAGTGAATGGGCGCGCCTTGATCGAGCTCCCAGCCGAAAACCTGACTCTGGATTTGTCGCGCCACTTCGGCGTTGATCCTCGGTTTACTGTTCGTTCCACTGCCGTCAAAGTTAGCGGGTTCGCTGGTTATCACCTGGGTATGGGTGGTGGCTTCTAGCGTGTCATTGGCAACGTCAGGCTGGGGTGTTTTTGCTAACTCTTTTACGTCTGCAGTGGGCGCTGGTGGAGCCAGATCCTCCAATGCTTGGGCAAACACCGCTTGAGGATCTGAGTTTGTGTTTTGGGTTGGCGTTGCTGCGTTTGGTGCTTTGCTTTCAACCGAAATGGCTTTGGCATGTGGTGCTGCGACACGGGGTTCTGTCTCAGCCAGCACACTCGAGGTGGCTTGGCTTGAAGAGTGCCAAAACCACACCCCAGTAACAAGCGTTACTGTCGTGGCGAAGAGTAGAGGTTTACGATGTGTCATGGGTCGATTTACGCCATTCTCGATTGCAGCCAACTGCGTGAGAATTTGAGGTCTTTTTCAATCAAACTGGCACTGCATTCGAGTAACTCGCTGATCTCTTGGTTTTTCATCCCCATTAAATATTTCAGCTTGAGCGCATTCGATTGGCGTGGGTAGCGAACGCTGAAGTTGTCCAGTGCTTTGTCCATGATGATCAACTGCTCAAACTTTTCCTGCTGTTCACTCGGTAGCTGTGTCACTTGCTGGCGTTTTTGCGCCTGCAGTGAACGTGCATTGTCGATCAAAATTTGGCGCATCACTTTGGCTGCCATGAGGAAAAAGTCGCGCTTGCCGCTGATTTCACTCATGTCGCTGGTGGAAAGCTTTAGGTACGCATCGTGGATCAAAGCGGTGGTGCTGTTGACGCTGTCTGCCAACACTTCGTTTTCAAGACCATACTTCTCAGCGTTCCGCTCCCGCTCTTGTTGGGCGATTTTTCTCAGTTGCAGGTAGGCAAATTGATACAGCTGGCTTTCGGCTTCTTTGTCACCGGCTTGCCACTGTTGAATGATATGGGTAAGAGAAGTCGATTGCGCACTCATGACGGCTCTCCTTGCTGTTTTACGAATTCAGAAATGGTGTAAGTATCAATGCGGTCAGAGCCATCACGCTGAGGTGACACTTGCTGTTGATAGCGATACAAGATGCCCTGATCCCAATGTTGTCCGGTTGGAAGGTACTCCCAGGTGGTGTATTGCGCTGGATACGGTTGTGGAAACCAGCGCACCATTACGTTCATCTGTTCGAGTTGGGCATGACCAGAGGCATTACGTAACCACCACATATCTTGGTATTGCTGGGTCACGTCTTGGATGTAGTGTTTCTTGTCAATTGGA
Organism: Vibrio sp. 03_296; assembly: GCF_002265885.1. Taxonomy (NCBI): domain Bacteria; kingdom Pseudomonadati; phylum Pseudomonadota; class Gammaproteobacteria; order Vibrionales; family Vibrionaceae; genus Vibrio; species Vibrio sp. 03_296. The sequence goes on along the minus strand of NZ_NPKW01000071.1, from coordinate 64,080 downwards.
CACTGAGTTTGTTCGCTTGGCCCAAGCCAAACCTGCCCATTGGCAATTCTTAGGCAGCGCTGAGCTAAGGCATTGCCCTGGTATTCAGTCTCTTTCCAAATTCCTTCAAAGGCGATGTGTTGCCCTTTGTTTTCAGGATAGATAAACCAAATCGATTCCGATTTGTTGCTGTGAGTGACTTCGGCCTTCTTGCCCAATCCTTGCATTTTGCCCATCAGTAGCTCGGTGTGAGGGTCAAAATTCATCGCGACTGAACGGTATTTCCAGTCGCCTTCGTCGTCGAAATCTTCCAGTGAGAAACCATTGAGATCGTGACGCGTGCAACCTTGGCTCGCACAGCCCACAACCCCTTCCCATTGCTCAAAATGGCTCAGTGGTTCAACGGTTTTTTCTCGATAGGCGTGCTGTCGGTTGAGGTAACAGCCGTTGAAGTAATCGCCCACGCTGGGGTATTGGATTACGTGCTCCTGGGTCACTTCAAAACTCATCGCCCCGACCGGGGTGCGGTGGTTCGGTTTATCGAGCATACGTAAATCGAGTGCACAAGCACGGCCCTGCCAATCGGTCTTTTTGATGATGATGTTTCTTAGGCGCATATTCAGCGGCGAGAAAATCACTTCATCGGAGGTAAAGTGCTGCTCAATATAGCGTTGGCTCTGATTTAAGTGTTCTGCTGCTTCTTTGATGGAAACCAAATCCACGTTCAGTTGGCTGGCGCTGGTATCGAGAAAATTGAGATCGATGCCTTGCAACTGTTGCTGGAATTTAGGGTCGGAGATGATGCGATTGAGCAGAATGATTTCATCCCGATTTTCTGGCGTGCTGTCGAGTGACAGCAGCAAACGCGTCATATTGATACTGCGGCTTGGTTTGGTGGTCGCCAATGTTGGGGTAATCACCTCTTGGCCTGAAAGCGTTGTGAGCAGATAGCCACTGTCGTCATTGCCGAGGAAAAAACTCACCACATCCCCTGGGTGGTATTGAAAAGCGCCTTTGTGAGTAGTGCCTGAGAGATTCGAACTGGTTTTGTAATACAAGCCCGTAACGGGAGAGTCAATAAAGTAACCCGTTTTGGGCGTGGCCGATTGCGCGCTCAAGGAGAGGCAACTGAGCAAGGCAGTGGCAAAAAATAGTGGCTTCATGATCTCTTACCATTTTGATTCAGGTTGGCGGCAGTTTGCTTGGCAGTTTGCCTCGACAGCGTGTTTCTCTGGTGTTGGCGTTATCATGGCCAACAACATTTTCTGCTTGATGTGCTTGGGTATGTCGGGATTGGAGAGAATTCGCCGACGCGTGATTTCCAACATCGAATTCACCGACAGGTTTGCCATCTCATTGCCTTTGGTGTGGAACATCAAGCTGGTCACTTCGTACATCATGTTTTCTGCAATCAGCTTTTCTTGTTGTAGCTGGCGATTTTTGGTCATCAAGGTGCTGGTGAACAGCATGCCGCTCATCACCAGTAAGGTCAGCAATAAGCTGGGAACTGGCCTTCTTTGTATCAGCCGTTTGGTGGTGTAGAGCGGAATGTGTTGTTTGAGTGAAATCGGTCGGCATGCCAACATGTTCTCAATGTCAGCTCGTAACTCGCTGACACTTTGGTAGCGCTGTTCTGCTTTTGCTTGGGTCGCTTTGTCGAGGATGAAGCGTAGGTCGGAGTGTTTGCCAACCTGTGGGAAAAGCAGGTGCAGGATTTTCCCTAGCGAGTAGAGATCGCTTTGCTGAGTTAAGTAGCCACCCGATTTTTGCTCTGGGCTGGCATAATGCTCGCTAAAGGCCACCAATCCCACTTGCCCTGATTGATTGGCCTGAGTGCTGACTTTTTGCGTTAGGTTAAAATCGAGCAACTTGGGCCTGACATCTTGATCAATGAGGATGTTTTCCGGCTTGATGTCAGCATGCAGCACCTGATTGTGGTGCGCGTGTTCAATCGCTTGGCAGAGGTAGCGAAAGAGCGTGAGCTTGGCGCGCGTATCAAGGTGATGTCGTTGCAAAAAGGCATCCAGCGTAAGGCCTTCCACCTTTTCCATGACAATGTAAACCGAATCTTGATGCACTCCGCCATCAAACACTTTGGCAATACAAGGGTGGTTAAGGCGAGCCAGTAACTGCGCTTCGTCAAACAACGCTTTTTTTCCCAAAACTTGAGTCAAAGAGGGCTGGATAAACTTGATGGCCAATTGCTGTTCAAACGTTTCATCGGCGCGATAAGCGGCGTACACCACGCCCATGCCTCCTCGTCCTAACTCGTGAGTGAGCTGATATTTGTCGATCAACTGGTTGGAAAGGTCGAGCGGAATCTCGGTGGCATGGTTGGCGTGAAAGCCAAGCAAAGCGGTGAAAGGCTCATGTTCATGAGGCTGGATTAACGGTGTCAACGCTCGATAGACATCAGGGGCGTCTTGTTCGAGTTGTTGGAGCGCTTGTTGTTTTTCTTCTTCATTGAGATCCAGCAAGTGATAAAACACTTGCGTGGCACTGGAACCTAACTGCACGACGATAACGATTTCTTATATTTTTATTAGCGGCTAGTTTATAAGAATTCTGTATTATATGTGAGATTTTTCTTACGAATAAGAATTCATTGAATTGGGTTTATGAATTGTGTCGGGAAAAATAAAATCCAACAGTTTGTCGGTGGCGAATTTCATTGTTCTCCGTTTTCCATTTTTTGTGTTAGTTCCAAATATTTCTGCTCAATAAACGCCTTCTCTTTGTTCACGTGCATCAGCTGTTTTTGCATCGCAAGTAGCTTCTGTTTGAGCTCATCACTGGCGGCGCCACTTGTGCTGGCAGGCGCTTGATTGGCCAACTGCTGTTTGTAATTCTCAATGGTGGCGAGCAGTTGATCCTTCTCTTTTTGAAAGCCTTGTTCAACGTCTTGAAAGCCACCGCTTTCGCTGATCATGATGTATTCCCGCTCCAGTTGCTCAAACTGTTTCTCAATATCCTCTTTCTGTTTGCGCAATCCATCAACGGTATCATTTTGTTCTAGTAGCTTGGCTTTGGCTTTGCGCAGGCCACGCACGCTTTTGTCGAGATCGCCCCTGAGCTTACGAATCAACTGTTGGGATTTACTCAGTTTTTGGTTGAGAGCCTCAATGGAGGCGAGATCGTGTTCACTGGGGTTTTGGCTTGTGGCACGAATCTCGGCGACTTGCTTTTCAAGTGCCTGTTGAATTTGAATCAAGGCATTGAGCGTGTCGCGATTTTCATTGCTGTAGTGAAGGGCGTGATTGACCGATTCTTCACACATCGCCACTGTCGTTGGGGAGGCGGCAAGGCTCTCTGCGTTTGCCTCTTTGGGGTGAATCGCTTTGCGAAACTCTCGCAGCATCAGCCACAGCAACACAAACCACACCAATAAAATCATCAAGCCAAGATTGATGCCTAACATCAGCAACAACTCTTTATCCCAAGATTGGTCGAAGAACTCGAGCGACATCGCGTGCTTACCTCGTTTAATGGCGTATTGATAAGTTTAGAAGCTGCGACGAATTGTGCCTATAATTTAAACACTTCTCGAAATTGGACGCGCAAATAGAGTGAAAATACTGATTGTCGATGACAGTAAAGCGACGCTAGAAATTGTACGCAAAGCCTTGCTTGGGTTTGGCTATCGTCGCTTATCGATTGAAAAAACCAATTGCGCCCTTGCGGCGTTAGAGAAAGTGGAGCATTGGCGTCCGGATATTGTGTTGACGGATTGGCACATGCCAGACATGAGTGGCTTGGAGTTGGTGCAAACCGTTGCCACCCGTTTTCCTGAGGTGAAAATCGCGATGATCACCACCGTCGACGATGAAGAGCAGATCGCCCAAGCAAAAGCGGCGGGGGCCAGCTTTGTGTTGAGTAAACCGTTCGACGATGACGCGCTGCATCGCAAGCTATTGCCACTGGTGCAAGGGGCGGAAGAGAGTGAAAAAGCCTTTGATGAGCTGGTGGAAGTGCAAAAAGAGCTCGCGCTGCCGAAATTAAGCCAGCTCGAGAAGTTGCTACAAAAAGTGGTGCATGGGGAGATCTGCTTGGCCAATATTCGGCAGCAGCAGTTTGATGAAAGCAAAATCCCTTGCATGATTGCCATTTATGAAGATGGCGAAACGCAAAAACCGCGCGCGGTGGCGGTGCTGGATATTTACGCCGTGTGCGTGTTGGCCAGCGCCAATATGAGCATCACCGCTGAACAGTTGAGTCATGCCATTCATAAAAAAATGGTCAGCAAAACAATATTGGATACCTGCCAAATGGTGTTGGATAAATCCTCTTTGGCGTTTTTGGACAGCTTAACGCGCAAAAGTTTGCGGCTAAAAAGCGTCAGTTTTGTGCCGGAAGCGTTTGATAAGTTGAAGGTGCTGTTTAGCAAACCCGCCGATAAACGCCTCGATTTTTCCTGTCAGTTAGGGGAGATGGCGCAGGGGAAGATCACATTGGTGGGTTTTTAGCGTAGCACCTTGGTTGTGTGTGAGGATCGGATTGGTCATAATGTTACAAGTAACATTAATGACAAAAATCTTTTTATGGCTCAACACAATAAGAAACCGCGCACCACTTTGCAGGATGTGGCGGATCAAGTCGGCGTGACCAAGATGACGGTATCACGCTACATGCGTAATCCCGATTCGGTGGCGGAAAAGACCCGCGAGAAAATCGCCACTGCGATTGAGCAGATGGGGTACATCGAGAACCGTGCCCCAGCGATGTTGTCGAAATCCTCTAGCCGAGCTATTGGGATCCTACTGCCTTCTTTGTCCAACCAAATTTTTGCTTCCTTTGTTCAGGGCATTGAAACCGTCACCAAAGCACATGGTTATGAAACCCTCTTGGCACACTTTAGCTACGATGAGCTTGAAGAGGAGCGCAAAATCGCGTCGCTGCTCTCGTATCAGGTGGATGGTTTGATTCTAACGGAAAGCCACCACACCGAACGCACGATGCAGATGATCAAAAACGCAGGCATTCCCGTGGTCGAAACCATGGAACTGCCAGCGCAGCCAATCGATATGGCGGTAGGGTTAGACCACGAAGATGCCTCTTACAGCGTGGTTAAACGCATGTTGGCTTCGGGTAAGCGCACCATTGTGTATTTTGGTGCACGCTTGGATACGCGTACCAAACTGCGTATGCAAGGCTATGATCGCGCCATGCGTGAAGCTGGCTTAGAGCCGAAACACGTGCTGACGGGTGAACACTCCAGTTTCTCGTTGGCGGATGAGCTGTTAGAGCGCGCCTTAGCGACATATCCTGAGATGGATGGGGTTTTTTGTACCAACGATGACATCGCCATCGGTACTTTGCTGTGCGCGCAGCAGCGCGGTATTGAGGTGCCGAAGCAACTGGCCATTGTTGGCTACAACGCCTTGGATATCGGCCAGACGATTCGTCCGAAATTGACCAGTGTCGATACGCCACGTTTTCAAATTGGTGAGAAAAGTGCCGAGTTGTTGCTGGCCCGTTTGCGCGGTGAAACGTTAGAACAGACTGTGGTGGATATGGGCTACCGCATTACTGCCGGCGAGAGTGTGTAACGGACTGGGTTGATGTGATGAAAACCAAGGGCGCGATAAACGCGCCCTTGTTGATCAAACAATAAAGCTGGCACCGTGTTCGGCGCTGGAAACCGATTGGCGAAGGGTGCTGAACAGATTGCGTCCCCAAGTTTGCTGGCTTGCCTCGGTATCGATTTCAAGCACGCAGCGACCAGTGGTGTCGCTGAGGTTGTTTAACTCACCTGTCTGGCAATCGACACGAATCACATCACCATTACGCACTAAGCCAATCGCACCGCCACGAATCGCCTCTGGAGAGACATGAATGGCCGATGGGATTTTACCTGAAGCGCCAGACAAACGGCCATCGGTCACCAGCGCCACTTTAAAGCCCGCCTTTTGCACATTGCCGAGAATCGGCATCAACTTGTGCAGCTCTGGCATGCCATTGGCGGCTGGGCCATTGTGCGTTACCACCACAATGCAATCTCGGTTGAGCTCACCACGTTGATACGCCGCTTCCACCTCATGCTGGCACTGAAACACCAGTGCTGGCGCTTCAATCACGCGTTGCTCTTCTTTCACTGCAGAAACTTTCACCACCGCTTTGCCCAAATTGCCAGTCAGCACTCTTGTGCCGCCTGTGGACTGGAAAACACAGCATTTGTCGGCGATAACATGGCTATCGAACGTACCCTCACATGGTGTCCAAACAAGCTTACCGTCGACGAGGTTTGGTAGGCTCATTTGGTCGTCGAACTCGCCAAATACTGGCTTGACGTCACGATGTAACAGAGCCGACTCATTGAGTCGATGCAGCAGCGCAGGCACGCCCCCCGCTTGTTGGAAGGCGTTCATGTCAGCGGGGCCGTTCGGGTATACGCGTGCTAGCAGTGGTACCACGTCAGAAAGATCACTGATGTCCTGCCAAGTAAGCTCAATACCCGCAGCGCGCGCCACGGCCAACATGTGAATGGTGTGGTTGGTGCTGCCACCGGAAGCAAGTAGGGCGATGATGCCGTTGATCAGGCTCTTTTCAGTGACCACTTCAGCCAGTGAGCGGAAGTGGGCTGAGCCGGCGGTCATGGCGGCAATTTTGATCGCCGCGTGTTCAGTCAGCGCGTGTCGGAGCTCTGAGTTTGGATGGATAAACGCCGAGCCGGGTAACATCAATCCCATCGCCTCAAACACCAGTTGGTTGGTGTTGGCGGTGCCGTAGAAGGTACAGGTGCCGACGGAGTGATAGGCGCGACACTCCATATCGAGCAGCGCGTCTTTACCCACTTCGCCCGCCGCGTATTTTTGGCGAACATCGACTTTTTCTTCATTGCTGATGCCCGTTGCCATGAGACCCGCTGGCACAAATGCGGTAGGCAAGTGCGCGTAAGCGAGTGCGCCCATCAGTTGCCCCGGAGCGATTTTGTCGCAAATACCGAGTAGCAAGGTGGCATCAAACACATTATGGCTCAAAGAGAGGGCAGTGGATTGCGCAATCAGATCACGAGAAAACAGCGACATATCCATGCCCGCTTGACCTTGGGTTACGCCATCGCACATCGCAGGCACACAACCGGCGACCTGCGCGGTATGACCATACTCTGCCAGTGCGCGCTTAATTTGCTCTGGGTAGTGCAGGTAAGGCTGGTGGGCGCTGAGCATGTCGTTGTAGGCGCTGATCAGCGCCACATTGGAATGAGTAAAATCGAGGATGCTTTTCTTTTCTGCCGAACAAGATGACGCCACCGCGTGCGCTAAGTTACCACACGATAAACCAACACGTCCTTTGCCCGCTTTGGCTTGCTCTTCGGTGCGTGAAACAAACGCCGCACGTGTTGCTTGGCTGCGTTCCACCAAGCGCTGAGTGACCTCTAAAATGACGGGATGGGTCATGCTTGTGCCTCATCTTGCTCTAGGATTAACTCGGCCGCGTTGGCGACAACGTCTTCGATAGTGGTATCAATGCTCACCAATAGAGTGCGAGGCTCGCCATCGGGGCGTTCAAGTGTTTCAAACTGGCTATTGACCATGTTCTCTTTCATGAAGTGGCCTTGACGCTGGCGCATGCGCTCAAGAATGAGTGACTTGTCGCCATCGAGGAACAAGAAGGTGACATTGTTGTTGCCGTCGCGGATTTGATCGCGGTAGCTCTTTTTCAGCGCTGAGCAGACGATAATGCCGTGCTCATTTTTGCTTTCAAGGCTATACGCCGCATCACGAATACGCTCCAGCCACGGCTTGCGGTCGTCATCGTTCAGTGGCTGGCCAGAGGCCATTTTCTGAATGTTGGCGCGTGGATGGAGATCGTCACCATCAATGAATTTACGCCCCAGTTTTTCTGCCAACAGCTCACCAATTGTGGTCTTTCCGCTTGCGCAGACACCCATCACAATGACACTACTACCCGCCATAACTTGTCCTCATAACTAAACTTGCGCGTGATCTCAAATTTGAAATTCACTTTGAAATATGGGTTTATCTTATTCATGTTATCGGTAACATGTTACCGGTAACGTAAATAAATGTGAACCACAACACAAACAATAATTCGAAAGGTGAACTTATGGAGCAATTAGCCCACACCCCTGATCCTACTTATCTTTTAACCATAGCTGCGTTGGCGATTGCCGCGTTGTTAGTGCTGATCATCAAACTCAAAGTGCATGCCTTTGCCTCACTGACCATTGTCAGTTTAGGTACCGCCATTGCCACAGGCGTGACCTCGGACAAAGTGGTGCCCACCATGATGGGGGGCTTTGGCGGCACGCTCGCTTCTGTCGCGTTGTTGGTTGGCCTTGGTGCCATGATTGGGAAAATTTTGGAAGTGACTGGCGGGGCCAAAGTGCTGGCCGACACGCTGATTGGTCGCTTTGGTAAAGATCGCGCTCCGTTCGCATTGGGTATTGCGTCACTGCTGTTTGGTTTCCCTATCTTTTTTGATGCAGGCCTAGTGGTGATGATGCCCATCATCTTTAGCGTGGCAAAACGCTTTGGTGGATCGCCAATCAAATACGCCTTACCGTCTGCGGGTGCGTTTGCGGTGATGCACGCCTTTGTTCCTCCACATCCAGGCCCAGTGGCGGCGGCGGAATTTTTAGGTGCTAACATCGGTTTGCTGCTGGTTGTGGGTATCCTAGTTGCGATTCCAACTTGGTATCTTGGCGCGTACCTATTTGGTTTGTACGCAGGTAAGAAATTCGACATTCCACTTTCTAAAGCATTTTTTAACAGCGATGCGATTGTCGATGAAAGCAAATTGCCAAAATTTGCCACGGTAATGACCATCTTAGTGCTGCCCGTATTACTGATCTGCTTGGATACCGGCTTAAACACGCTGGCAGTGGCGGGGGTGATTGATGGTAAAACACCGTTGGTGGAATTCCTTCGCATGCTAGGTAAAACGCCTGTCGCGCTTCTTATTACCTTGATCGTGTGTTTGGCAGTGTTTGCCAAAGATTACGGCATGGCTAAACTTGAAAAATTGTGTGGCGACTCACTGGCACCAATCTGTGGCGTTATCCTTGTCACCGGTGCGGGTGGCATGTTTGGTGGCGTATTGCGTGCCAGCGGCATTGGTCATGCTTTGGCTGATGTATTAACTGACACAGGCATGCCAGTGATTGTGGCAGCGTTTGTGATTTCAACCTGTTTGCGTGTGGCGCAAGGTTCTGCCACCGTGGCACTGACGACCACCGCTGCGCTGATTGCCCCGGTTGTGGCGGCAACCACAGGTTTGAGTGAGTTAGACCTCTGTTTTATCGTGATTGCTATTGCGGGCGGTGCAACGGTACTTTCTCACTTTAACGATTCTGGTTTCTGGCTGGTCTCTCGTCTGCTTGAGATGGATGAGAAAACCACGCTGAAAACTTGGACGGTAATGGAAACCTTGCTTGGTGGTATTGCTTTCCTTATCGTCGCTGTATTGAGCTTTATTCTTTAGAGGTTATCTATGACAACACTTGAACAACGATTAAGAGAGATCAAAATCGTCCCAGTTATCGCTATCAACGATGTAGCACACGCCTTGCCATTGGCAAAAGTGTTGGTAGAAAACGGTTTACCCTGTGCGGAAGTGACATTCCGCACGGAAGCGGCGGCGGAATCCATTCGCATCATGCGCGAAGCCTACCCTGATTTGTTGATTGGTGCGGGTACGGTATTAACCACAGAACAAGTGGACATCGCCATCGAAGCGGGCGTGGATTTCATTGTCAGCCCAGGCTTTAACCCAACCACAGTGAAATACTGTCAGCAACGCGGCGTGACCATTGTACCGGGTGTGAACAACCCAAGCCTTGTGGAACAAGCGATGGAAATGGGTTTGCGCACCCTGAAGTTCTTCCCTGCTGAGCCATCAGGCGGCGTCAACATGCTTAAAGCGCTGACGGCGGTTTACCCAGTGGAATTCATGCCAACAGGTGGTGTGAGCCCATCTAACGTGGAAGAGTACCTGGCGCTGAAATCGGTTGTCGCGTGTGGCGGCACTTGGATGGTACCAACCGCCATGATGGACAGCGGTGATTGGGAAGGTATTGCGGAACTGGTTCGTGCGGTGAAGTAAAACACGATTTTTGCACAGCAATAAGGCTATAAATTAAATTGATAGCCTTATTGTTTGATTTTTAAGTGGTTATCCGTTCAAGCTTTATATTTGTTATTGTTAATAAAGCACTATTTACATAAGTATCATGACTGTTTTTATATTTTTTGAAACCTGCATCTTCGAGTTGAGCGGGTATAGAAAGCCAATCTGTTTCTATCCTAACTAATGCTTCTTTTCCATTGGAACAAGTGCCAACAGAGAGCTATACCGTTGCTCCTAGAAGTTTTGGTTCTAATCGAGGTGCTAGGAAGCATGCTGGCTGTGACTTGTACGCTAAAGAGGGTAGTCGAGTCTTTGCAATGGCGGATGGTGAGATTATGAAGTTCTATGAGTTTTATGAGTTTTATGAGTTTTATGGTGGCACCTATGCGTTGGAAGTTAAGCACGGAAAGGCTGTAGTGCGTTATGGTGAGATATCTGGTCGATTGGCTGATGGAGTATCTATTGGAGCCAAGATTCAACAAGGACAACATATTGCCTATGTTGGGAAAGTGGTTTTAAAAAGCGGGTGGACAGGTGAAATGCTGCATTTAGAGATCTATGATGGAAGTGCTACCGGTATTTTAAGAGCTCCTTTATCAGAAAGCCCTTACCAAAGAAGGAAAGATCTCATAAACCCAACGGATATTTTGAATATGGCTCAAAAAAGGTTACCAAGCTAATGAAGTTAGTATTTTTTCTGTGTGGTTTTGCGTTGTGTTTTAGCCAAGCATCTTTTTCTAAAGATAACTTTCAGAGAAATGAATACAACTTGGGTGGGATATTAGACGTAACTAAAATTGATGCAAATAATGATTCGATCGAGGATTTTATTTTAGCAGCAAACCAAATCACGGTTGAGAACAGTGATCAGACGTATGTCATTGCTTCAAATCTAGATGAGATACAATGCAAAGCTCATGTTAACTCTGACCCAAAAGAAACTAAGTTGCTGATTTTACATGGCCAGTCAAGAGAAGTGCATCATCTTTCCCAGGCTCATTTGATCCTGCCATGTGTGGGCGATTTTCATGGCGCAAAATATGGCATGTCATTTATTTCTCAACAGGCGTTATCGAAAAGCTTAGGGTATGATTTGGTTTCTGACCCCAACCAGATGCTCGTGGTAATACCAACAGAAGCTGGAATCGATACATACTTATATTGGACAGGGGAACGCTATCAGCTCTTTTATCCCCCAGAAGAACCCTAAAAGAAGGCCATCGTTTGATGGCCTTCTTTTATACTAGTTAACCCTTCGTTTTACCCGACAGTGTCAGCAGCACAGTGGCACTTGCTCACATCGATCGAACTGCTTTCGTCTGGTCTGTGTGTCACCGATGTGGCGTATTGGCTGGAGTTTGCCTCACACAGTGCCTTTATCGCCTTTTTCAAAAGCAGACTGGCTACCCGTCGTTGCACTTTATGAAAATGGATCTCCGTGTTTCATTTTAGCCGTCCCAATAAAAAATGGCCGCCGAAAAGGCCGCCATCTTACTTTGATTGTAACTGTACTTCGCGCCTTAGCGCATGGTAACGAACTCTTCAGAGCCGGTTGGGTGGATAGCCACAACTGAGTCGAAATCGGCTTTGGTTGCGCCCATCTTCATCGCGACACCGAAACCTTGAATCATTTCGTCCACGGCGAAACCGATGCCGTGCAGACCAACCACTTTCTCATCTTCACCCGCACATACGAGCTTCATTTTGCATGGCTGACGGTGTTGAGTCACCGCGGTGTACATCGCAGTAAAGCCTGAGGTGTACACTTTCACGTTCTCTTTGCCATATTTCGCGATTGCTTCTGGCTCAGAAAGACCAATGGTGCCGATAGGTGGGTGGCTGAACACCACGGTTGGGACCAAGTCATAGTCCATCTTCGCGTTAGGCTTGTTGTTGAACAGACGCTCAGAAAGCTGACGACCCGCTTTCACCGCAACGGGTGTAAGCTCGATACCGCCTTCCATAATGTCGCCAACACAGTAGATGCCAGCAACGTTGGTGGCTTGGAACTCATCGACTTTGATGTAGCCGCGCTCGTTGGTTGCTACGCCGGTTGCGCTCAGGTTGATGGCGTCAGTCGCTGGGTGACGACCGATTGCCCAGATAAGCTGATCAACGTTTTGGCTTTCACCGTTTTCTAGATGAAGCGTTAGGCTGCCATCGGCTTCTTTGATCACTTCTTTTGGTACCGAGTGGGTGTGTAGTGTTGGGCCTTCTGCCGCCATCACTTCCACTAAGGTGTCGATGATCATTGGATCAAAGCTGCGCAGTGGCGACTCTTTACGACAAAACAGATGGGTTTCTGTGCCAAGCGCGTTGAGTACGCCAGCGATTTCAACCGCAATGTAACCCGCGCCGACGACAGCAACACGTTTTGGTTGCTCAGCAAGGTCGAAGAAGCCGTTTGAATCGATGCCGTATTCTGCGCCTGGGACGTTTGGAATGGTCGGGCGGCCACCCACAGCGATCAGGATGTGATCGGCGGTGTAGTGCTCACCGTTTACTTCCACGGTTTTCTCATCGACAAACTTAGCAAAGCCTTTAATCACGTTGACTTTGTTGTTGCCTAGCACGCGATCGTAAGATTGGTGAATGCGGCCAATGTACGCTTGGCGGCTCTCAACCAGTTTGCTCCATTCGAAGCCTTTCATTTCCACATCAAAGCCGTAGTCAGGAGCGTAGAGGCTCATCGCTTCAGCGATCTGCGCGCCATGCCACATCACTTTTTTCGGTACACAACCAACGTTCACACACGTGCCGCCGAGATCTTTTGCTTCGATCAGCGCCACTTTCGCGCCATACATCGCCGCACGGTTTGCTGAAGCGATGCCGCCACTGCCGCCGCCGATACAGATATAGTCAAAATGCGTTGCCATTACTTTCTCCTGTCTGGCAGGGGCGATTTACTCGCGTGCTCCCTGCGTATTTTTCAATCATTTCATTTTTATATGGAGGACAGATTGGTTGAACTCAATCTGTCGTACGGAAATTCTTTGGGTGCTGCGTCTCTATTTTATTCTGGGACGATTACTCAGGCACGATCCACTCTACCTTCCAATGACCGGTTGCCGGCGCAATTGCTTCCTTAAGGAAAGGCAAAATTTCTTGCATCTGGCTTTCTAGTTTCCAAGGTGGGTTAATCACAATCATGCCTGAAGCGGTCATGCCGCGCTCATTGGTATCCGGTGAGACACCCAACTCAATTTGCAGAATCTTGCGAATGCCGAGTCCTTCCAGCCCTTCTAACATGTCATCGATATCGCAGCGGTTGACCACGGGGTACCAAATCGCGTAGATGCCAGTTGCCCAGCGTTTGTGGCTTTGGTAAATCGCTTGCACCACATCACGGTACTCTTTGGCCAACTCGTAAGGTGGGTCAATCAGCACTAGGCCACGGCGTTCTTGCGGTGGCAAGCTGGCTTTGAGACGTTGAAAGCCATCTTCCTTGTAGATGCTGACTTGGCGATCACGGTGAAACTCTTGTTCCAAGAGTGGGTAATCGCTTGGGTGGAGCTCCGTCAGAACCATGCGGTCTTGATCGCGCAATTGAGCACGGGCGACGCGTGGTGAGCCAGGGTAGTAACGCAGCTTATCGCCATTGTTGAGGGCTTTGATCGAACCGATATAGCTGGCGATGTCGGCAGGCAGATCGCTGCGATCCCAAATACGCGCCACACCTTGTTTGTACTCGCTCGTTTTTTCTGACCATTCGTGGGTCAAATCGTAGCGACCAACGCCAGAATGGGTGTCGTGGTAGACGAAGGGTTTGTCTTTTTGTTTTAGCGAGTCCAGAATCAGACTCTGAACAATGTGTTTTACCACGTCGGCATGGTTGCCGGCATGAAAGCTATGACGATAACTCAGCAAAATTCACTCTCGTAACACTCTGAGTAGAGTGTGGTCAGGGATTAATAGGGCGATTATATACCCAACTGACGCTGATGTTCAGGATTCTCTCTGAGTCACAAAAAAGTTAATCGTCTATTCGTATTGAAATGTGAACCTTTAACCCTCATTTAGTATCAAAATGTAAGACCAATTGGCGGTTGTCGGTGGATATCGCGTATTATTATAAGCGTGTCATCGATGGACAGTTGGCCACGATACTGAAGAGTCAAACAAAAGGAATTTATATGTCTAATCCACTCCTTACTTTTACGGATCTGCCTCCGTTTTCTCAAATCAAGCCAGAGCATGTGTTTCCTGCGGTGGAACAGGCGATAGCCGATTGCCGCGCCAAGATTGAGCAGGTGCTTGAAGGCAACAATACCCCTAGCTGGGAAACGGTGATTGCGCCGATCGAGGAAGTGGATGATCGTCTCAGCCGTATTTGGTCACCAGTGAGTCACATGAACTCTGTCGTCAACAGCGACGAGCTGCGCGACGCGTATGAAAGTTGCCTGCCAATGTTGTCGGAATACGGCACTTGGGTGGGCCAGCACAAAGGTCTGTTTGAAGCGTACAAAGCGATCAAAGCCAGCGAAGCGTTTGCCAAGCTGACCATTGCACAACAGAAAACCATTACCGATGCTTTGCGTGATTTTGAGCTATCGGGCATTGGCCTGCCTGCGGATGAGCAAAAGCGCTACGGCGAAATCAGCAAGCGTATGTCAGAGCTAAGCTCTAAGTTTTCCAACAACACGCTAGACGCCACCATGGGCTGGACCAAGCACATCACCGATGAGAAAGAGTTAGCAGGCATGCCGGAATCGGCGTTGGCGGCCGCGAAAGCCGCGGCTGAAGCCAAAGAGCTCGACGGTTATTTGATCACGCTGGACGTGCCGTCTTACCTGCCAGTGATGACTTACTGTGACAACCAAGCGCTGCGCCGTGAAGTGTACGAAGCGTACGTGACTCGCGCGTCGGATCGCGGTCCAAACGCCGGTAAGTGGGACAACACCGAGATCATCAATGAGCAGTTGAAACTGCGTCATGAAATTGCTCGCATGCTTGGCTTTAACACCTACAGCGAAAAGTCGTTGGCGACCAAAATGGCGGAAAACCCAGCGCAAGTGCTGGGCTTCCTCAATGATCTCGCCACCAAAGCCAAACCACAAGGTGAGCGTGAAGTGGCAGAGCTGCGTCAGTTTGCTGAGCAAGAGTTTGGCGTGTCTGAACTCAATGTGTGGGATATCGCTTACTACAGCGAAAAACAAAAGCAGCACCTGTTCCAAATTTCGGATGAAGAACTGCGTCCGTACTTCCCTGAGTCGAAAGCCGTCAGCGGTTTGTTTGAAGTGCTCAAACGTGTGTTTGGCATGAGCGTGAAAGAGCGCGAAGGCATTGACGTTTGGCACAACTCAGTGCGTTTCTTCGATATTTTCGATGCGCAGGGCGCGCTGCGTGGCAGCTTCTACCTTGATCTCTATGCGCGTGAACACAAACGTGGCGGCGCTTGGATGGATGAATGCCGCGTGCGCCGTATTAACGCACAAGGCGAGCTGCAAACCCCAGTGGCGTACCTAACGTGTAACTTCAACCGCCCAATCGGCGACAAACCAGCGCTGTTTACGCACGATGAAGTGGTCACCTTGTTCCACGAATTCGGCCACGGTATTCACCATATGCTGACTCAAGTCACCACGGGTGCGGTGTCTGGTATCAATGGTGTGCCTTGGGATGCGGTGGAACTGCCAAGTCAGTTCCTGGAAAACTGGTGTTGGGAAGAAGACGCGTTGGCGTTTATCTCTGGCCACTACGAAACGGGTGAGCCGCTGCCAAAAACGATGCTAGAGAAAATGTTGGCGGCGAAGAACTTCCAATCGGCAATGGGCATTTTGCGCCAGCTTGAGTTTGGTCTGTTTGATTTCACGCTGCACACCGAGTTTGACCCTGAGATTGGCCCGCGTGTGCTCGAAACCTTGGCGCAAGTGAAGCAGAAAGTTGCGGTACTTCCTGCGGTCGAGTGGGCGCGTTTCTCACACAGCTTTGGCCACATCTTTGCGGGCGGTTACTGTGCGGGTTACTACAGCTACCTATGGGCAGAAGTGCTCTCTTCTGACGCGTTCTCGCGTTTTGAGGAAGAAGGCATTTTTAACGCCGAGACCGGTCAGAGCTTCCTCAACCATATTCTTGAGATGGGCGGCAGCGAAGAGCCAATGGAGCTATTCAAACGCTTCCGTGGCCGTGAACCACAAATCGATGCTTTGCTGCGCCATTCCGGTATTGCGGCTTAACTCGATTAAGTAAACGAAGCATCACAAGGTCAGCCCAACGGCTGGCCTTGTTTTTTTGCGGTACGCTAAGTTTGTTGCGAGCTAAGGATTGACGTTGCGATTGATCGGGTTTTGCAGCGAAATCAGCGTTTCGGTCGATTGTACTTCGTCGATCGCTTGCAGTTTGTCGATCAGCACAAATTGCAGCTCTTCAATCGACTTACACATCAGTTTGACGAAGATGTTGTACGCGCCCGTGGTGTAATACGCCTCCACCACTTCATCCAATGCGTTGAGTTTTTCCAGCGCGGAATGGTAGTCGCGCGCTGCATTGAGGTTGATGCCGATAAAACAGCACACGTCGTAGCCGAGTTTTTTGGTGTTGACCACCACTTCGGTACCTTCAATGATCTCCGCCGCTTTCATCTTTTCGATGCGCACGTGAATGGTGGCCGGGCTGACGTTGAACTGCTTAGCCATCTCTGCATAAGGCGTTTTCGCGTCCGCCATCAGCGTTTTCAATATAGCGCGATCCAAATCATCAATCTTGGCATTGGCAGAATGCATTGTTTGTCCCTTTTATAATCAGCATATGGGTATAATACTAACAAGGGCAGCTTATCTTTCACAATCAAGGTTTTTTGCTCATAGATCGGGTTAGAGGAAGGTGAGCAAGTGCGATTTTGTTTTTCCATGTTGATAATGCTATGCAGCTTTTGGGCAAGTGCCCATGAGAAAAATATTTTAGTGGTGCACTCTTACCACCAAGGTTTCTTTTGGACTGACTCCTTCCAACTTGGCCTTGCACAAACACTCGGTGAGCGCGATATCGCTCTGCGTGTGCTTTACCTCGATACCAAGCGTAATCAAAGCGCCAGCTTTCTCAATCAGCTTTACTTTCTCTACAAAACCAAAGTGGAACAAGAGCGCTTTGACGCCATTGTGGTGAGCGATAACGTAGCACTGCAGTTGATGCAGCGTTTGGCGGAGCCACTGTCGGGCACACCGGTGATTTTTGGTGGCATTAATAATTACACGCCAGAAATGCATGCGGGTTTGAATGCCACTGGCGTGATTGAAGATATTGATCTGCTGTCGAACGTGTCGCTGATTGAGCGTTTGCAGCCCCAAGCGCAGAAAATTTTTGTGGTAACGGACCATTCGATTACGGGGGTCGCGTTGCGCGCGCAGGTGGACAAGTTTTTGTCCCGCTATCCTGAGTATCAGCAAAAAGTGCAACATTTAGTGCCGAATACGGTGGCCGAGCTGATTGAGCGAGTGCAAATGCTCGACTTAAACAGCGCGGTGCTGTTTTGGGCTTATTACCGCGATGCTGATGGTACTTTGAGTGATGATGACGATTGGCAGGAGCTCAATCGCGTCAGCAGAGCACCTATCTACATGGTGCACGATCTTGGTCTTGGTCATGGTGCGGTTGGTGGTGTGATTCAAAGTGGCTACAAGCAAGGTTTTGCTACGGGTAAAGTGTTGAACCAAGTGCTGGACTCACCCGCCGCACCCTTACCGAAAGTGAAGGTGGTGGAGCCTGATATCAAACTGGATTATCAAGCCGTGGCGCGCTGGAAGTTAGGGGTGGAAGGTGAACCCGCTTCCGTGTTGGTCAATAAACCCGAGCCATTTTCGGTGCGTTACGCGCAAGAGATCCGCCTCTACAGCGCGGTATTTGTGATGTTGGTGCTGGTGATTGTGCTGTTAGTTTATTACTTGCGCCGCATTCAACAGAGCGAGACGTTAGCGCGTGAGAGTCAATCGATGCTCGAGTCAATTTTCGACCAGAGTTTGCAATACATCGGTATTTTAGATCGAAACGGCTGCTTGGTTTCCAGCAATGCTCAGCTGCAAGATCTGCTGTTTTTCCAAGGGGTTCCGCTAGATCGCCCTTTATGGCAACACCAACATTGGGAAGACGCATCTGCCTCTCGTTTGGCTGACTATTTTTCTGCGACGGAAGCGCAACTGAGCACCTTTGAAGCGGAGATTTGGAGTCGTAATCTCGGCGCGATGATGCTTGAAGTGTCTCTCAAACCACTGCATAGCGTGGGAGAGCAGCGAGGAGAATACTTGTTTGAAGCGCGAGACATCACCTCACGAAAGTTGATGGAAGAGAAGCTCTACAAACGTGAGTCCAACTTACGCAATTACTATGAGCAGCAGCCCGTGATGATGGTGACGCTGGATAAAAACAATCGCATTCAGCAGGTAAACCGTTTTGCTCAGCAGCTACTGGGCTATCAACCCTTAGAAATGCTCGGCCATCTGCTGCAAGAGTTCTATTGTGATACTCAAGCCATGACCCCAAGGCAAATGCTGCTGCAACCAACACCAGCGCTGCAAGGGGTTTGGCGTCGAGAGATTGAGTATCGTCACCAAGACGGCAGCGCGGTGTGGATACGCGAAAACATTCGTCCATTGACCGAGTCAGGACAAATTTTGATTGTTGGCGAAGACATCTCCCACAACAAACAGCTGGCTCGTCAGTTGGAATACCAAGCCAAATACGATTTGTTGACCGATACCTTTAATCGTAACCAATTTGATATTGAACTCAAACGCGCGCTGCGCGAGGTGGAAAGCCATCGCCGTGTGCATGCGATGCTCTATATCGATTTGGATCAGCTTAAAGTGCTCAACGATACCGCAGGGCATGACGCGGGGGATGGGGCAATTCAATTTTGCGCCAGCATGTTGGAAGAGGTGTTGCCGCATACCGCGATTTTGGCGCGCTTAGGGGGCGATGAGTTTGCTGTCTTACTCAAAGACAGCAATGAACACACCGCCATCGGTGTGGCGAAAACCATCATTGCCACCTTGAGCAGCCAGCCTTTCATCTGGGAAAAAGTGCAGATAAACCTAACCTGCTCGATCGGCATTCGTATGATTGACCATACGGCCGAATCGCCACAAATGGTGCATGCGCAGGCAGACACTGCCTGTCATGCGGCCAAAGAGCAGGGGCGTAATCGCTTCAAATTGTTTAGCTTGGACAGCGAAGAGTTACAACGCCGTCAGCAGGAGATGGAGAGTGTAAACCTAGTCCATGATGCGCTTGCTAACGACCGTCTAGAACTCTTCGCTCAACGCATTATTCCACTTAGAA
Organism: Vibrio sp. 03_296; assembly: GCF_002265885.1. Taxonomy (NCBI): domain Bacteria; kingdom Pseudomonadati; phylum Pseudomonadota; class Gammaproteobacteria; order Vibrionales; family Vibrionaceae; genus Vibrio; species Vibrio sp. 03_296. The sequence continues at coordinate 44,739 of NZ_NPKW01000071.1, read as the reverse complement.
AAGAGTGCGACAAAATGCACTTTGAGATCCTAACGCGCATTCGTGATAAACAGGGGGAGTATCTCTCGCCTGCGATCTTTATGCCGGCATCCGAGCGCTACAACATTGCCCACCTGATTGATGAACAAGTGGTGACCAAAACCCTCGACTGGCTTGAGGCGCGCCCAGATGCGCTGCACCAGCTCGGTCGATGTTCGATAAACCTTTCGGGTCACTCGATGGGCAATCCAGAGTTTATGGCGTTTTTGCTTGACCGATTGGCCAACAGCGTGATTCCTTGCCATAAAATCTGTCTGGAAATCACCGAAACCGCAGCGATGAAAAACATCAGCTTGGCGATGGACTTCTTCGCTCAAGTGAAAGCGCTGGGCTGCTTGATTGCGCTGGATGATTTTGGTTCTGGGCTGTCATCGTTTGGCTATCTCAAGCAATTGCCTGTCGATGTAGTGAAAATCGACGGCATTTTTGTGCAGGACATGCATCGCAATGAGAGCGATCACATCATGGTGCGAGCCATCAATGAACTGGCGCAGCAAATGGGCAAGCAAACGGTGGCTGAGTTTGTCGAAAACAGTGAAATTGTTGCATTACTGACAGAACTCGGTGTGGATTACGCCCAAGGTTACGTGATTGGTTATCCAACGCCATTGGCAGAGCTGGTGGCACAATGGCAGGACGAGTTTACATCGCGAAGTGGGTCTTGATTGAATGCATCGCCCAGCTTAGGGCCGATGGAATCACTACAGTTCCAGCCTTGCTTGCGGTAAACTCGCCAGCCAGTTCCTCATCCATGACGATTTTTCGGAGCACCCTGTGCAACTACAACTGATTTGTGAAGATGCGGCTTTACAGCCTTATCTCGACGCTATTGCCAGCAAATGGCAACTGACCCACGACGCACACAGCCATTTCGCTCTTGTGCTGACGTTCGAGCGTTTGGAGTTGCGTAAGCTTGATGAACCTAAGCTTGGGGCGATTTATGTTGATTTAGCAGGCGGTGCGGTTGCGCATCGACGCAAGTTTGGTGGCGGCAAAGGTCAGGCGATTGCCAAAGCAGCGGGGCTCAACAAAGGGGCAACACCGACGGTTTTGGATGGCACGGCAGGGCTTGGGCGTGATGCGTTTGTCTTAGCCTCGCTTGGGTGCAAGGTGCAGATGGTGGAGCGCAACCCCGTTGTGGCCGCTTTGCTCGACGATGGCTTAACCAGAGCCAAACAAGATGATGAAATCGGTGCTTGGGTGAGTGAGCGTATGTCACTGCTGCACGCGTCAAGCCACGATGCGCTCGCGGCGTTAGCCAGCGATGCCGAATTTGTTCGTCCCGATGTGGTCTATCTGGACCCCATGTACCCGCATCCTGAAAACAAAAAGAAAACCGCCTTAGTGAAAAAAGAGATGCGCGTGTTTCAATCTTTGGTTGGGGCAGATACCGATGCCGATGCGCTGCTCACGCCTGCGTTAGCATTGGCGACTAAGCGTGTGGTGGTGAAGCGCCCTGACTATGCCGAGTGGCTCAATGGCGTTAAACCCAGCATGGCGATTGAGACCAAAAAGAACCGTTTTGACGTCTATGTCAACGCGTCGATGAGTTAAGCGTATTTCCTTCGATCTCTTCCTTTCTTTTCTATTGCGCAGAAAGACTCACATTTCTGCGCTTGCCAATTTGCCGTACTCGCTGTATATCTAACTAAGAATTATTATTATTCAAATTATCGGTAATGTGCAGGCATATTTGTGTTGGAGTCGTCGCATGACAAAACGCTTTTGTAAGATGGATAGAAGAGAGATCGCCAGTCAATTGGGTGAAATTCACCAGTTGGTTGCGGCGCCCAAATACCTTTGTCGCTCTTGTGCGCGTGCATCTTCATCGAAAAGTTCGCTGTGTAAGCCACAAGCCATTCCAAGCCTAAAATCAAAAACCAAACCCTTGGCGGTGAAGGTTGCCGCGTTGCCCGAGCAAACGTCGATAGCGGAGAATCAACGTCCGCAAACATTGCTGATGGCGGAGTCGGTGAGTGCGTTTGACATTAATTTGCCATCACTGGGTAAAAAACAACTTAAGCAAGCCAAAAAGGCGCTGAAAAAACAGCGCAAATACCATAAGAAACTGGCGAAGTTGGCCAAGAAGAAAGTCAAACAGCTGCAAAAGCGTGAGAAGTTGGAAGGAAAACTCAACAAATACAGCGGCATTTTACGAGTTTTAAGCCACAAACAAGTATTGCAAGGCAGTGCAGAGCAAGTGCACTAAGCGTGCTTAAGTAAGAATAATGACTCAGCCCACCGAAATGGTGGGCTGAGTGCATGTGGGTCATTGAAACGGGTCGCTATGCGAGACAAGGGCTAGGCTTGTGATGCTTTGCGAGCAAAGTCGCGCTCAACTTTGGCTTTGACCCAGGTTTCGTTCAGCCACAGCGAAAACAGAATGACCCCGCCGCCCAATGTTAGGCGCAGCAAATCGACATCGCGATTCCAAATCAAGATGTTGACGATAAGCCCAGCAGGCACCAAAGCGTTGTTCATTACCGCCAAGGCTCCAGCATTTACCAACGTTGCCCCTTTGTTCCAGGCAAAATAGCCCAAGCCAGATGCAATCAGGCCTAAGTAAATCAAAATGCCCCATTGCAGCTCGGTGGTAGGCAGCTTGCTCGGATTACCCATTAAAGCAAACGCCACTAAGGCCACACACAGCGCGCCAAGGTAGAAGTAGCCAAATACCGTGTGTTGTGGCAACTCAAGTTGCTCTTTCTCCATGATGTATTTGTAGCCCACTTGGCCAATGGCAAAACAGAGGTTGGCCCCTTGCACCACCAAAAAGCCCAGCAAGAAGTTCGGATTGATGGTGGCAAACTTGATAAAGACGGCGCCTAATACGGCGATGATGGCCGTCACCAAATACCAAGGAGAGAAACGCCCGTGCAGCAAATCGTAGATCAGCGTGACGTAGATCGGCGTAAAGACGGTGAACAGCAACACTTCAGGGACAGACAGCAGCAGAAACGATTGGTAATAGAAGCAGTACATCAAGCCGAGCTGGAAGCCGCCGACCACCATTAATTTACCGATAAGACGCTTGCTGACCCCTTTGAATTTGAGGAAAGGAACGAACACGACGCTGGCGAGTGCCACGCGCATCAGCACCGAAAACCAAGAATCTACCTGACCGGCGAGGTAAACGCCAATCAAGCTAAATGAAAATGCCCATAACAGGGTGACTGCGGAGAGATAAAACATAGTGATAACGAGTAAATAACAAATGTCCGCAGTCTACCGATTTGCCGAGAAGGGCAAAAGCAAAATCACTCTTTAAGTGGTACAACCAACATATCAACCGGAGAGCAGTTGATCAGTTGACGAGTCGAAGAGAGCAGTTTACTCCAAAAATCTTGGTGATGGCCGCACACGAGCAAATCCACTTGGTACTCACCAATGGTGTCACACAGTTCATTGCTTAAATCGCCGCTGCCGACCAAGGTATGAGTGATCGGGTAGTTGGCGTAATCCGCGAGATTGCCTAATTGAGTGCGAGACGCTTCCATCGCCTGATGCTGTGCTTCGGCCATGTTGATGTCGATAAGGCCGGTGTACAGCTCGGCATAATTCACATCGATATGGATAAAGGATACTTTCGCTTCTAAAGCTTTTGCTAAAGAAACGGCTTTATCGATCAATAGCTTGCTGTCGTCAGAAAGATCAACAGCGACTAATATGTGTTGATAACTCATGGTGTGCTCTCCTTTATCATTTTCCCTCGTGGGTATAGTTAAAACATAGCACTTAGGTGAATAGTTTTTTGCCAAAGGGATCTCAGATCCAATTCCATGTAACAAAGAGTTATCGAAATTTTCGTGGTATAGTAGCTCAAAACGGATACAAACAATCAGGAGTCCTCATGCTGTCTCAGACTATGGTCGAACAATTGAATGCGCAAATTAATCTGGAATTTTTCTCATCCAATCTATACTTACAAATGAGTGCTTGGTGTGAAGATAAAGGATTTGATGGCGCAGCACAGTTTTTAAGAGTGCACGCTGTGGAAGAGATGCAACACATGCAACGCCTGTTCACTTACGTCAGCGAGACGGGTGCATTACCGATTTTAGGCGCGATTGCAGCACCAAAACATGATTTTGCAAGCTTGGGTGAAGTGTTCCGCGAAACATATGAACATGAACAAATGATCACTCAGCAGATTAATAAGCTCGCTCATGGCGCGTTTACTAGCCAGGATTATTCAACGTTTAACTTCCTGCAGTGGTATGTCGCAGAGCAGCACGAAGAAGAAAAATTGTTCAAAGGGATTTTGGACAAAATTGAACTTGTTGGTGAAGATGGTAAAGCTTTGTTCTTCATCGATAAAGATCTGGCACAAATGGCGAAAGAAGGTTCATCTTCAATCATGGATGCTCCAGCTGCTTAACGGAACAGCCAGTTTCCGCTAGCGGGTTAGAAAGACGTTGGTCGTCTTTTTCTCTTGAGCATTGATGAAGATGTAGGGAGGAAAAGATGATTAATGGAGATATTATCCTGTTTGCGCTTATGGTGGTGACGGGGGTTAACCTCGCTCGTTATCTCACAGCTCTTCGTTCACTGATTTACATTATGCGTGAAGCGCATCCGCTGTTATATCAACAAGTGGATGGTAATGGATTTTTTACCACTCATGGCAATGTCACCAAACAGGTGCGACTCTACCACTATCTGAAAAGCAAAGAGTATCACCATCATCACGATGAAGTTTTTACTGGGAAATGCGATCGGGTAAGAGAGTTATTCGTACTGAGTGTAAGCTTGACCGGTGTGACTTTGTTGGCTGCATTTCTTCTGTAGCCAGTGCTTGGAAAATAACCCACTTTGCCGTTAGAATAGCGGCGAAAAAGTAAGGATGTGCCAACTGCACATCCTTTTTTATTGTCAGAGAGATTTTCCAGCATGAGTAACAAGTTTGATGTGGTGGTAATAGGTGCCGGTGCAGCGGGGTTAATGTGTGCGGCCGAGGCGGGCCGTCGTGGCCGCAAAGTGTTGGTGCTTGACCACGCGAAAAAGCCAGGACGCAAAATTCTCATCTCCGGTGGTGGCCGTTGTAATTTCACCAACCATGATGTCTCGGCGAAAAACTACTTGTGCCGCAACCCTCACTTCGTCAAGTCCGCCTTATCTCAGTACAGCAACTGGGACTTCATTTCGATGATCTACAAGTATGGCATCGAGTTTGAAGAGCGTGATCATGGCCAGTTGTTCTGTCTCGATTCTGCCAAAGATATCGTCAATATGTTGCTGAGTGAGTGCGACCAACCGAATATCGCTCAGCGTTATCAAGTGCAGCTCACCGAGATTGAGAAAACAGAGCAAGGCTTTGTTCTGCGTGCTGGTGCAGAGGTATTTGAATGCCAATCTCTCGTTGTCGCAACGGGGGGCTTATCGATGCCAAAACTGGGTGCGACCCCTTATGGCTATAAAATCGCTGAGCAGTTTGGTATTCCGGTGGTACCGACCACCGCAGGTTTAGTGCCATTTACGCTGCACAAGCAAGATAAAGAAGACTTTGCAGAGCTCTCGGGAATTGCCATTCCGGCGGAGATCACCGCAGAAGACGGTACGTTGTTTAAAGAAGCGCTGCTGTTTACCCATCGCGGTTTATCTGGCCCTTCAGTACTGCAAATTTCGTCTTACTGGAAGGCAGGTCAAGCGGTGAGCATTAATCTGGTGCCTGAGGTGGATGTGCTGGAGCTGCTGCAACGCAATTTGGAAAAACACCCAAATCAGACTTTGAAAAACACCCTAGCGAAAGTGCTGCCAAAACGCTTAGTTGAAGTGCTTATTGAGCGTAAAGAGTTAACGGATAAGCCACTTAAGCAATTCAATGCCAAAGAGCTACAAGACGTTGTCGAGCATCTGCAGCAGTGGAAAATTGCGCCCAACGGCACCGAAGGCTACCGCACTGCGGAAGTTACGTTGGGCGGTGTGGACACCGATTACCTGTCCTCAAAAACCATGGAGTGCAAAACCGTTCCAGGGCTGTACTTTATTGGTGAAGTGATGGATGTGACAGGTTGGCTTGGCGGCTACAATTTCCAGTGGTGCTGGTCGAGCGGCTTTGTCGCGGGGCAGTGGGTGTAAGCTCAAGGAAACACCAATAAAAAAAACAGAGGGACGGTTCAACCGTCCCTCTGTTTTTACAGGTTGTTTCTTCCATTAGTGACTTTGTATCAGCGTCAACGCTTTACGCGACACTTCGTGTGCCGCCTTATTGAGGTTTTGCTTCTCAAGCGCATCGGCTAAGAAAGCGTAGTCGGAAACGCTTGAGCGTACTTTCAATGCTGTTTCAAAGTGCGACTGTGCTTGCGGCCATTTGCCTTCTCGGAAATACAACTGCGCCAGTGCGCTGTGCGCTTCGGCATTTTGGCTGTCATTTTTCACGTTCTGCTCTAGCATCACGACCACTGGGTGAACATCACCTAAATTGAGTTGTGGTAGAAGGGCATACAGCTCTGGCGATGGCGATTTTTTCAGTGCTTCTTTGATCACCGTGAGTGCTTCGTGGTCAGCTTTACGGCTAATCAACTGTTTGGCAAAGCAAGCCACCAAATGTGGGTCTTGTTTGACTTTGCGTGGCAGTGTATTCCAGTGTTTGATTAATCCCTCACTGCCTTGCTGCCCAGCAACGTCGGCCAGTAAACCGCACTGAGCTCGTTGGTGCATCTGTTCGGCGTCTTCCGGGGAGAGCAATGCTTGCTTGTTGAGTGTTGGCAAGAGGTCAATCAGAGGTTGCCATAACTTGAGCTCGAGGTAAGTGGTTTTGAGCAAGTTCAGAACAATCGGATTATTGGGGTAGCGACCTTTGAGAGACTGCAAACTATCAAACGCTTGAGCAAACTCACCCTCTCGTACCAACTGTTTTGAGCGGGTTAGTTCTACCGCCAAGTAGGCGTTTTCTTGCTCGGCGGCCAATGCTAAGTAGTGATCGCGCTTGGCTTTGTCTCCTTGGCCATCCGCTGCTTCTGAGGCCACTAAGTAACAAAGCAGTGGCATGTCATGATGGCTTGCCCAGCGTGTCACTTTCTTCTCTGCGCCTTTCCAATCGCCTTCCAGCAACTTGATGATGCCTTCGTTGGTGTAACGACGAGAGCGGCGCATTTTGCGTACGCTAAACCAGTTCCACGTGGTGAAACCGGTATAGAGTACTTTTTTAACTAAGTATTCTAAGCCAAATAAACCGGCCAAAGCCGCTACAATGAAAATCACCAAGGTGGTGACACTCATTTCAATCGTGGTGTTGGCAATCGAGATCAGCACATAACCCTGCTGGCCAGAAAACTGGGTACCGACAAACAGCCCGGCACCAAGCACGACAAAGAGAAAAATCAGACGAATCATTGCTGCGCCTCCGTGCTGGTCATGCTAGTGACTTCACGGCGTAGACGTTCACGAATCACATCCGCCAATTGATTTTGCGTTTGCAGTTTTACAGGGTATTGCACCTGAATTTTTTGCTCGCTGAGCTGTTTCAACGACTGAGTAAACTCTTTCACCGTGTTGTTATCTTGGTTAAAGAACGCTTGCGACCACGCTTCTGCCGTGGTGAGTGAGGTGGTGTAAACTTCCCCTTGTTCTTGATAGACCGCTTTGATGGCGGTTTCGATTTTCGCTTTGATGTTCTCTTTTAGATAGAAATGCTGCTCTGGGGACAACAATGGAATGACGTTGCCATCGCGAGTACGGAAGGTAATAAAGTTCTCTGAGAAGGCTTTGAGTGACGCCATTAAGTTGTTTTGCCAGTTGTTGATGTCGTCAGAGACTTGTTGTTTCTCGACGGTTTTCGCTTCCGGCAGTATGGCGTTTGCCAATGGCAGTTGGTCGACCTGTTGTTGCAGAGCGGTCAAACGCAGCACTAAGCCATCGCGGTCAATCAGCGGGATGGTTTTCAGATCGGTAATGTCTTTGGCCATCGCTTTGCGCAGAGGCACGAGGCTTGGATCGTTGAGTGCTGCGATGCGTTGGTCGGCACTTTCCATCAAGCTGGTTGCGCTCACTACGTCATGCTCAAGGAACAGTTTTCGCCCCGCCAGTTTGACGAGGTAGTCGGCTTCTGCCAATAACCAATCGTTCGGGCGACGGCCTTTTACGTCTGCCATCGCGAGCTGAAGGCTTTCGATGCTTTTCTGCTGCTGAGCTAGCACCACTTCTGCTTTGTGAGTGACTTCGGTCGCTTTGGCGACGGTCTCTTGTTTCACTTGGTTAAGCTCATTGCTCATCGCACTTTGCGTTTGTTGCAACTGATTTTGCAGCGCAGCGATTTGTGCCTGATATTGGCTGTTTTGCTGTTGAAGCTGGAACGCCACACCACCAGTGCCCAACAAGGCAATGATGATGGCAAGGATACTGAGTTTTTGACTTGGTTTTTTCTGCTCATCCTTGGTTGTCGCAGGTGGCGTTTGGGGTGCCACTGTTGGCTCAGGTTGTGAAACGGACGCATTCGTTTCGACTGAGGAAGTCTCGGGAGTGGAGACTTCAGTGGTTACTGGATCAGAAGTTGTTTCTTCAGGCTTATTTGGCTCGTTATTTTTTTTACTTGTCATGAGTTTGTCCTGTGTTACTTAGGCTGGAGAGCAGCCAGTAAATCTTGATTCGAGGCACTTCCAACATTACAGACCCGCGTAAAGCCAAGTTGGGTCGCAATGGCAGCAATACGTTCACTGGGAACCAGCAAGCGTTGTTGATATAACCAAAATTTACCCTCATCACTCATTTGAGTGTGAAGGTAGTCGAGTTGTTCTGCACTGGTGACAATCAGAGTGTCGACGCCCTGATTGCGCCATAAGGTGAGAGAGCTTACCGCATCAAAGGGGATCAATTCTCTCTGGTAGGTCTCACAATACCGGACGTCAGCTCCTCGTTGGCTCAATGCTTGGTGTATCAGTTCTCGTCCGCCGTTGCCGCGCAGAATCAGTACGCGTTTTCCGGCTATCCGATTGAACTCTGGGAGTTGTAGGAGGTGCTCGCTATCACTGACCGTCGGGTAGTTTACGTCTTGGTGGGTAACTTTGCTCAAATAGTGTGCGGTTTTTTGACCAACGGCAAGGTAAAGCGCGTTTTGCGGCCAGTTTTGTTGCTGTGCATTGAGGATGTGTTCGGCGCATTGCACCGCATGTTGACTCACCGCGATGATCACATCGCTTTGCTTCAGGTCGTTGGCGAGGGTGCTGAGTGAACTATTCGCAACAATATCAATAAGAGGGTGCTGGAGTGCAGGGACTCCAGCTTGTTGAAGCAGTTGGCAAAGCGCTTGGCCTTGCTCGGCTGGCCTTGTTACCAGTACCGCCATATCATTCGTGGTCTTGGTAGAGTTTGGTGAGGATTTCTCTTGCGCCTTCATTCAGCAGTTGATTGGCCAATTGCACACCCAACTGCTCGGCTTGAGCGCGAGGGCCACGAATTTCGCCACGGACGATTTCGCTGCCGTCAGGTTCACCCACCAAAGCACGTAGCCAGATCTCGTCACCCTCAAGCAGCGCATAGCTACCGATTGGCACTTGGCAGCCACCTTCTAAGGTGAGGTTCATGGCGCGTTCGCATTTGACGCGATCGGCTGTATCGGCGTGGTTTAGTGGCTCGAGAAGCTTGAGAATACGCTCATCGTTAGTACGACATTCAATGCCCACGGCACCTTGGCCGACGGCTGGGAGCGATTGTTCTGGCTCAATAAAGCTGCGGATGCGCTCTTCTAGCTCAAGACGTTTCAAGCCAGCGGCTGCGAGAATGATCGCGTCGTATTCACCCGCATCGAGTTTGCTTAAACGAGTGCCGACGTTGCCGCGCAGTTCTTTAATGACCAAATCTGGGCGGTAGGCTTTCAATTGACATTGACGACGCAAGCTGCAAGTGCCAACAACCGCACCTTGAGGCAGTTCATCAACATGATGGTAGGTGTTTGAGACAAAGGCATCGCGAGGATCTTCACGCTCACAAATCGTCACCAACCCCAAACCTTCTGGGAAATCCACTGGCACGTCTTTCATCGAGTGAACCGCGAGGTCAGCACGCCCTTCCAGCATCGCCACTTCGAGCTCTTTGACAAAAAGGCCTTTGCCACCCACTTTGGCAAGAGGGGTATCAAGAATCACATCGCCTTTGGTTACCATGGTCACCAGCTCGACTTCCAAGCCCGGATGGGCTTTCTGTAGCGCATCTTTTACGTAGTAGGCTTGCCATAGAGCGAGGGGGCTTTTGCGTGTTGCGATTCGGATTGGCGTTGAGTGTGTCATTGTCTTCCCAATATCTTGAACGTTCTGATTTGGGCTAATCCTACCACTCTCACTGCTAAAGTCTTACTGTTAGTTGGTGTAACTGATGCTAGGGTTAACGAAATGGTACGTGAGACTGAAATAGTGTGATTGGATTCTCATTTGGCGGATGGACTATTATTAGTTATAAAGATTACAAGCGACACTTAGCCGCCGAGTTTGAGGCCGTGTTCTGCCTATCACCAATGCGATTTGTTGTGGTGAAGAATGCAGCGCATTTGTCTTTACCAACACGGATGGAAGTGTTAAATTGATCACGTTTTTTAGCCAGGATGGCTCAAAACTTATGCAGACGTGTCTCAATATTGAAACCAAGGATATCCCTTGCAGGCTTATACCGAAAAATTAATCCAGCGATTAGATACCCTCAACCGGCAACGCATCGAGCGTGCGCTGGCGCTTATGGATTTGCAAAGTCAGCAAGTATTCCACCTCATCCCGGTTTTACTGCACTTTAATCACCCAGCTATCCCCGGCTATTTTGACGCTGATGTTCCCTTTGGGGTGCATGGGCTCAAGCTCAATGATATTCAACAGCAGTTTGTTGATGACACGGAGTTAACCCTAGGTCAGTCCTTACCTCGCGCGCCGCATGCGCAAATTCTTGGTCTCTATACCATGGGCAGTACCTCGTCCATTGGCCAAAGTACCTCCAGTGATCTCGATATTTGGGTCTGCATTCCTACACAAATGGGCCATGACGAAAGAGAGAGCCTCGCCAATAAATGCTTACTGATCACCGATTGGGCGCAGATGCATGGCGTAGAAGCCAACTTTTTCTTGATGGATGAAGATCGGTTCCGCAGCAACCGCTCGGAAGAGATGACGGGTGACAACTGTGGTTCGTCACAGCATATGTTGCTACTGGATGAGTTTTATCGTTCAGCGGTACGTCTTGCTGGGCAGCGCTTGTTGTGGCAAATCGTGCCGCCTGAGATGGAAGAGTGCTACGAGCAATACGTGGCTGAGCTGTGCAATGGTGGCCACATCAATTGCCATGAGTGGATCGATTTTGGTCAACTGAGTCGCATTCCTGCTGAAGAGTACTTTGGTTCGAACTTGTGGCAGCTCTACAAGAGTATCGACTCACCATACAAGTCGGTATTGAAGGCGATTTTGCTCGAAGCGTATTCGTGGGAATACCCACACACGCAACTGCTGAGTATCGACAGTAAGCGCCGTTTCTTTGCTCATGAGCCAGATCTCTATGGGATGGATGCGTACTATCTGATGCTGGAGAAAGTGACTCGCTATCTCGAACGCATTAATGACCACACACGTTTGGATTTGGTGCGTCGCTGCTTCTATCTCAAAACCCATGAAAAACTATCGCGCGAACCGGGTGTCGGTTCCGTGGCGTGGCGCCGCGAAGCGTTGCGCGAGTTGACCAGCCAATGGCAATGGTCGCAGGCAGTGATTGTTGAGTTAGACAACCGACGTAACTGGAAAGTGGAACAGGTCAAAGTGGTGCATCATGCCTTGCTTGATGCCTTGATGCAGAGTTACCGTAACCTGATTCAGTTTGCTCGTCGTAATGACATTACCTCAGCGATCAGCCCGCAGGACATCAGTATTCTTGCACGTAAGCTTTATGCCGCGTTTGAAGTGTTGCCGGGTAAGGTAACGCTGCTCAACCCACAAATTTCGCCAGATTTGCACGAACCCGATTTGAGTTTTATTGAAGTGCGCGAAGGGCGCATCAATAAGTCCGGCTGGTATCTGTATAAACAACCGCTGATTGCGCACCGTATTTTGGGTCAACCTTATCTTGAGCATCATGAATACTTAAGTAAGTTGGTGGCGTGGGCCTTCTTCAACGGTTTGATCACCGAATCCACTCGCTTGCATGCCGTGGTCAAAGAAGCGCAACTGGACATCGACAAGTTCTATCAAATGGTCAGTGATCTGCGTAATACCTTCTCGCTGCGTAAACGCCGTCCGACCATGCAAGCGTTAGCCAGCCCATGTGAAATCAGCCAATTGGCGATGTTCATCAATTTTGAAAACGATCCAACCGCTGAGCTGTCTGGGCGCTCATTAAAAGTCGATCTCAAGAACGCCGACATTTTCAGTTTTGGGACGGAACAGAAATGTTTGATTGGCAGCGTTGATCTGGTTTATCGCAACTCTTGGCATGAAGTGCGGACTCTGCATTTCCGTGGTGAAACCGCGATGTTGGATGCACTGAAAACCGTGTTGGGCAAAATGCACCAAGACGCGATTCCGCCAGAGTCGGTGGATGTGTTCTGCTACAGCAAGAACTTACGTGGCGTGATGCGCAATATGGTCTATCAACTGTTGGCTGAGTGCATTGATTTGCGCCTGAAGCCGGTGGAGCAAGAAAAGCGTCGCCGTTTTAAAGCGATTCGCTTGGCAGCTCAGACTTACGGTTTGTTCTTTGAACGTCGCGGCGTGTCGGTGCAGAGGTTAGAAAACTCGGTCGATTTTTACCGCAGCATCTCGACGAATAAACTCAAGGGCTCACCGCTGCTGATGCTGGACCGTGAGGACGACTATCATCTACCGCCCGTGGTGGATGGTTTTGCCAGCGAAGGCTTGATTCAGTTTTTCTTTGAAGATACGGAAAAAGGCTTCAACATTTATGTGTTGGATGAAGCCAACCAAGTGGAAGTGTATCACCAGTTTAGCGGCTCTAAAGATGAGATGATCGCCAGTGTGAACAGTTTTTACACCGCGGTGAAAGACGACAAGCATGTTGCCTCGAAATGCATTAACTTCAACTTGCCTCAGTATTATCAAATCATTCATCCGCAAGAGGAAGGGCAGGAGTCGTACATTATTCCTTATCGTAACGATGCCTGTACTCAAACGAAGATGTCCAAAGCAGTCAACGTTTAACTGCCTAGTCACAAACTGATGGAATGATCAAAACACGAAGAGCACCGACAGGTGCTCTTCGTGTTTATGCGCTGGTGGCGTGATGATGACCTTTTAAGCCCAATCGATCGATTCACCCGCGTGCTTTTCACACTCTTGTTTGACCATGTGTGCAAACTCAACGCCAGTCTTGGAGCAAATCCACTGACCCGCTTTGTATTGGAAGTGGAAACCGCCGGATTTCGAGGCTAACCAAATTTCTTGCATCGGCTCTTGGCGATTGATGATGATTTGGCTGCGGTCATCAAATTCTAACGTCATCACGTTGCCCGTGGTCTCGTAATCGATGTCTGCGCCTGATTCATCAATCGCTTCTTCAATGAGTTGCAGCTCGTTATCCACTAGTTGATGAAATTCAGTATTGTTCATCCTATCTATCCTATTGCTTTTCCTGAGTGTGGTGCGATTATAGGGGGCATTGAATCAATAATCACGATATGCAAAATGAAAAAAATACTTACTGTGCTGTTAACCTTGTCGGTAGCGCTGTTGGCCGGATGTGGTCAATCGGGCGCTTTGTACATTCCAGATGACGCTCAACAATCTGAGCAACCACAGTAGGCATCGCAACTGATTTAGCAGTCGACCATATTATAAGGGAAGTGAATTTTGGATTATTTCAATTATCAGGACGATGGTCAGCTTTGGGCGGAAGAGGTTTCCTTAACCAGTCTGGCTGAGCAGTACGGCACACCTCTGTATGTGTATTCGCGTGCGACGCTTGAGCGCCATTGGCATGCGTTTGATCGCTCGGTAGAAGGGCATCCTCATCTTGTTTGTTATGCGGTGAAAGCCAACTCGAACCTGGGTGTGCTGAACACCTTAGCGCGATTGGGTTCTGGCTTTGACATCGTATCCGGTGGCGAATTGGAACGTGTGTTGGCCGCTGGCGGTGATCCACGTAAAGTGGTGTTCTCTGGCGTGGGCAAAACCGAAGCGGAAATGCGCCGTGCGCTTGAGCTCAACATCAAGTGCTTTAACGTTGAATCGGAACCTGAACTTGAGCGTTTGAACCGCGTTGCGGGAGAGTTGGGTGTGAAAGCGCCAATCTCACTGCGCATTAATCCCGATGTGGACGCCAAGACCCATCCTTATATCTCGACTGGTTTGCGTGACAACAAGTTTGGTATTGCGTTTGATCGCGCGCCGGCGGTGTATCAATTTGCTCAGAGCTTAGAAAACCTTAACGTCCAAGGTATCGACTGCCATATCGGCTCGCAGCTTACTGCGATTGACCCGTTTATCGATGCAACCGATCGCCTACTGGCTTTGATCGATAACCTAAAAGAACAAGGCATCAACATTCGCCATCTTGATGTGGGTGGTGGCCTTGGCGTGGTCTACCGCAACGAATTGCCGCCTCAGCCTTCTGAATACGCCAAAGCGCTGTTGGGTCGTTTAGAAAATCACCAAGATTTGGAACTGATTTTTGAACCAGGACGTGCGATTGCTGCGAACGCAGGCGTATTGCTGACCAAAGTAGAATTTCTCAAGCACACCGAACACAAAAATTTTGCCATCATTGATGCAGCGATGAACGATTTGATGCGCCCTGCGCTGTACCAAGCGTGGCAAGACATTGTGCCCGTTCAGCCTCGCCAAGGCGAAGCGGTGACGTATGATCTCGTGGGGCCAATTTGTGAAACGGGAGACTTCCTCGGTAAAGACCGTTCACTGGTGCTGGCAGAGAACGATTTGCTAGCGGTTCGCAGTGCGGGCGCTTATGGCTTTGTTATGTCGTCCAACTACAACACGCGCGCACGAGCAGCCGAAGTGATGGTGGATGGCAAAAAACACCATTTAGTTCGTCAGCGCGAAGAACTGCGTAGCTTGTGGGAACTAGAAAACATCCTTCCGGAGTAACGAGCTTTTTATGCATTTCCATTTTTCTAAAATGCACGGTTTGGGTAACGACTTTATGGTGGTCGACTGCATTACTCAAAACGTTTACTTCTCTCAAGAGCTGATCCGCCGTTTGGCGGATCGCCACACTGGCGTTGGTTTTGACCAACTGCTGGTGGTGGAAGCACCTTACGATCCTGAGACGGATTTCCACTATCGTATTTTCAATGCCGATGGCAGTGAAGTGGAACAGTGTGGCAATGGCGCGCGCTGTTTTGCCCGCTTTGTTCGCATGAAAGGGCTGACCAATAAATACAGCATCAGTGTCAGCACCAAGAAAGGCAAAATGATTCTTGATGTGGAAGAAGACGATGAAATCACCGTTAACATGGGTGTGCCAGAGTTTGAACCGAACAAAATCCCTTTCCGCGCCAAGCAAAAAGAGAAAACCTACATTATGCGTGTTGGCGAAAAAACGCTGTTTTGCGGTGCGGTGAGCATGGGCAATCCACATGTCGTGACAGTGGTGGATGACGTTGATACCGCAGAAGTGGAGACGTTAGGGCCATTGCTTGAATCGCATGAGCGTTTCCCTGAGCGCGTCAATGCCGGATTTATGCAAGTGGTCAACCGTGAACAGATTCGCCTGCGCGTGTATGAGCGTGGTGCGGGTGAAACGCAAGCTTGTGGCAGCGGCGCGTGTGGCGCGGTGGCGGTCGGCATCTTACAAGGCTTGTTGGATGAAAATGTCACCGTGAGTTTGCCGGGTGGCGATTTGCACATTCACTGGAAGGGGCCTGGTACGCCACTTTATATGACGGGACCTGCGACCCATGTGTTTGATGGTCAGCTGTCTTGCTAGAACCCACGGATTCTAGCCACCGCAGGTGATGAGTTTTCATCACCTTGCATGAGTTATCGTTGAGGAAATGTTTTGTCTTACCCTGAAGCCGATGCGCTGACCGCCGAAGTCGTGGCGGCGTATCTTCAAGACCACCGTGATTTTTTTGTACATCGTCCGGAGTTGGTCGACCGTTTGAACTTTCCGCACCCGGAGCAAGGGACAGTATCGCTTGTCCACATTCAACTGAACCGTCAACGCCAACGTATTGAAGCATTGGAAGAAGAGATCACGACCTTGATGTCTTTGGCGGCGAACAACGATCGCACCTTTTATGAGTTCATGGACCTGCAAGAGCAAATCCTGCGTTGTCGCGATTTCCAGCAAGTGGTGAAGGCGATAGAGCTCAAAGCGCATGAACTTGGTTTGGTGGCCTATGTGCGTCTATTGAACCAATGTGAAGCGAAGCACCAACTGAGCATGGAAAACTACCAGCGTTTTGCCACCAACCATCTCAATGGTAAATCGGCGTATTTAGGGCGTCTGCGCAACGCCGATCGCGAAGCGCTGTTTGGTGATTTGCCCGTACCAGAAATGGGCTCTTACGTGGTCTTGCCGCTGGTGAAGCAACATCCCCTTGGTTTGCTGGCGTTCTCCAGTGCCGATGGGGGTCATTTCCAACCGGAGATGGATACCTTGTTCCTTCGTCACCTCTCGTTAGTGGTGGCCCATTTAGCTCAAACCCTTGCTTGGCAATTGCAGCATGACGACAGCGTCAAACACACCACTGCCTAGTGGCCTGAGAAAGCCGCTTGATCAGTTCTATGAGTACTTGCGTGCGGAAAAGGGCTTAAGCCTGCACACCCAGCGCAACTACAAGCAACAACTGGAAACCATGGCGGAACACTTGCACAGTATGGGGCTGAAAGCGTGGCCGCAAGTCGACGCAGGTTGGGTGCGCCAACTGGCGGGCAAAGGGATGCGCGAGGGAATGAAGGCGAGCAGCATCGCAACGCGCCTCTCTTCGCTGCGCAGCTTCTTCGACTTTTTGATTCTGCGTGGCATCCTCACGGCCAATCCAGCCAAAGGGGTTTCGGCTCCGCGCAAAAAACGCCCTCTGCCCAAAAACCTCGATGTTGATGAAGTGAATCAACTGCTTGAAGTGAACGAGGATGACCCGTTGGCCATCCGTGATCGCGCCATCATGGAACTGATGTATGGTGCGGGATTGCGCTTGGCTGAACTGGTCGATATCGATGTCCGTGATGTGCATTTGCGCAGTGGCGAAATTCGCGTGATTGGTAAAGGCAATAAAGAACGCAAAGTGCCGTTTGCAGGTATGGCGGTCGAGTGGGTCGGCAAATGGTTAAAAGTGCGTAGTGGTTTGGCGGACCCAAGTGAACCGGCGTTGTTTGTCTCGAAGCTTGGCACGCGTATTTCCCATCGCAGTGTGCAAAAGCGCATGGCGGAATGGGGTCAAAAGCAGGCCGTGGCGAGCCATATTACACCGCACAAACTGCGTCACTCATTTGCCACGCACATTCTCGAATCGAGCAATAACCTGCGTGCTGTGCAAGAATTACTAGGCCACGAAAACATTTCGACCACGCAAATCTATACGCACCTCGATTTCCAACACTTGGCCGATGTGTATGATCAAGCGCACCCAAGGGCGCGTAAAAAATCTTCTCAACGCAAAGAGGAAGATGAATGAAACATTACCGCCCCCTGCAGCCAATCGCGGCAATGACCTTCGACTTAGACGATACTTTATATGATAACCGTCCGGTGATTGAACGCTTGGAGCGCGAGGTGCTGGCGTGGCTCGCCACGCAGCATCCTGCGACGCAAGTGATGAGTCACAGCGATTGGTCTCAATTAAAGCGTGACGTGGCGGCAAGCTCTCCGCAATTGCGCAGTGATGTGACACAACTGCGTCATCAGCAACTGACCGAGGCGTTTTTACGTCTTGGGTACGATGCGGCGGCGGCGCAGCAAGCGGCGGATGAGGGGGTTGCGGTGGCGTTGTATTGGCGCAGCCAGTTGGTGGTGCCATCCGAAACGCATCGTGTCATGAGATTATTGGCGGACAAACGGCCTTTAGTGGCGATCACCAATGGTAACGTGGATGTCGCGGCGATCGGTTTGCAAGGCTACTTTCAAGCTGTCTTAAAAGCCGGCCCTGACGGGGTGGCGAAACCGGCCGGTGATCTGTTCCAGCGTGCGGAGCAGATCTTGCAGTTGCCAGCGCAGTGCATTCTCCATGTTGGCGACCACTTGCTCTCGGATGTGCACGGCGCCAACTTGCATGGTTTTATGTCGTGCTGGATCAATCCAAAGCAGATCAACCTGCGTCAGCAAGCTAAAGCCAAAACTCTTCCTAATTTAGAAATCAATGAATTAAGTCAGTTACTCCTACTTTTGTAAGCCCGCTCTCAATCCTATCAATCTTCCCTGCATAACGCTGGTTTTGCTGGAAAAAGCATCATAAATTAGAATTCTCACAATTGGAACACGCAGGGTTTGCGCCCATTTGACGTCGGGGTTGATACGGATATGCAGACTTTCTCGTTCTGGGTCGAGGATCTTACGCAGTTGCAAGCGATGACCAGCGATTATCGTTGGGACGCGCACAATACCTATTTGGTGCAGATTTTCTCCACTCAGACGGCCTCTATCACACAGGGATATGCTCGGCATCTGCTGGCGCACTTGCCGAATGTGGACATCATTGGCCACAGTACGCAGCACACCATTTATGGCGGTGAAATTTTAACTGGCGGGTGTTTGGTGGTGATTGCGGAATTTTGTCACACCACACTGACCTCGGCAGTGGTGTCCTATTCGGGATCCGCAGATCTGGATGGTTACGATTTACGCCAAGCATTGCAATTAACCCCTACCAGCCGAGCGGTGCTCAGCTTTTCCGTGCAAGTGGAGCGGCAAGATTACCCGCTTTACGGCGCGTTCAATGATGGTATCGCAACGCCAGTATGCGGCGGTTTAGCACAAAGTGCTGCTGACGGATGTTGGGTTCTGCACCAAGACCAGCTCTACACGCAAGCGGTGGTGGCCGTGGCTTTGCACAGTGAACAGCTTAAAGTATGGACCAGTGCGTACTCAGAGTGGAACCCTGTTGGCATGTACCATGCCGTTACGGCCGCCGAAGGGCCGCGTCTCATTTCTCTTGGCAACAAGTCAGCCTACGAGGTTTACAAACGTTATTTGGCCGATGGTCATGAACTCTCGGCGAGCCATCTGCTCAATTTTCCGCTCTACCGAGAGCGAGGCAAACACAAAGAGGTGTGTGCGGTACGTGAGATCCACCATGATGGCAGTATCTCTTTCGATAAAACCTGGTCTATCGGCGATCAGGTGCGTTTTTGCTACAACCACCCTTCGTTAACCCTAGAGCAGCTCAAACATGGTGTGGTGGAGCTGGCGCTGCATCAACCGGAAACGGTGTTTATCTACAACTGTGCGTCTCGACTCGACTTTATCGATGGTTGCCAAGAAGTGGCGCCTTTTAATCAGATCGCGATCAGTCACGGCAGCTACTGCATGGGTGAGCTGTATCACGACGGTCTACAGCAAGAGATTTTACACCACAGTTTGACCTATCTGGCAATGCGTGAAAGTGATGAAGTGACCGAGCTCAAACTGCCAGCGGATGAGATTGATAGCACCATTTCACCACTGTTTTGTTTGATTCGTAATGCGATTGCCGATCTCGATCAGGTGCAGTCCCATATGGAGTATCAACTGGAGCGGCAAACGCTGAAACTGCAAGAAAGTTATCGCCGTGACAGTCGCACTGGGTTACAAAATCGCATCGCCCTGAAAGAGTATTTGTCGGCTATTCGCGATGATGAACATTTGTTGACCTTAAAACTGCTCAACTTCAGCCACATCAATGAAAAGTATGGCTATCAAGTCGGTGATGAGCTGTTGCGAATGTTGTCGGTGAGCTTCTTAACTCGTCTCAGACGGCGCTTGGGCAAACAAGCGGATATGCAGTTGTACAGCATTGGTGTTGGCGAGTGGGCATTTGTCTTTCGCGCTGAAATTTGTGGTGAGACCATCAAGCAGCAGTTTACCCGTTTTGCCGATGTGATTGAGCAGACCAACTTCGAACCTTCGGGCTTGGAACAAGTGGATTACCTGTCGATTTCATTGTGTGGAGGCTTAGCCAGCCGGCGAGATTTCCCGCAAGCCAGTGGTGATGAACTGCTGCTCAAAGCGATTGAGGCGCGGCGCGCTGGGGTGCGCAGCAATACCCATATTTGCAACGCCAAAGACATTCAAGTGAGTGACGAGCGACGCAAAGAGCAACTGGCTTGGCTCAGTTGCGTCAGTCGGGCGATTTTGCAGCAAAATATCGTCACTTATGCGCAGCCTCTGTTTCACGCCGACGGCACCACCCCCTACTCACAAGAATGTTTGGTGCGAATTGTCGAAAACGACGGACGCATTATTTTGCCAGGGCAGTTTTTGCCGATTATTGCCGACACCCACCTCTATACTCGTTTGAGCCGCCATATGATTCAAAGCACCTTGAACTATATGCGAGACAGAAGCGGGATGTTTTCGATTAACCTCTCCCCGCAAGATCTGATGAGCGATAAAACCATGCTGTTATTGGAAACGGCGATTCGTCAGCTCAATGACCCCAGACGTATCGGTTTGGAGGTGTTGGAATCGGAGCAGATCAAAGATTATGGCCGCATGATTGAAGTGTGCAGTCATTTCCGTCAGTTGGGGGCGCGCATTATTGTTGACGACTTTGGTTCGGGTTACTCCAACATCGACGAAATTATTAAGCTTGAGCCAGACATCATCAAACTCGATGGCAGTTTGATCCGTAACATCGACCAAGACAGCAAACAGCGCAAGATCGCCAGTCAGCTGGTGCGCTTGTGTCAGGTGCTGGAAGCGAAAACCGTGGCAGAGTTTGTCCACAATCAGCAGGTGTGTGAAATCGCTCAAGACATGGGGGTCGATTATTTGCAGGGCTATTATCTCGGCCAGCCAAGTCGCTTATTCTGAGGGGACGGGTTAGCCCGAGGCATCTGGGCTAACCTCTGTGTTGTTAAGGCACGCTTTTTAGCGCATGGCCACTGCGATCGGCATGAAACGCCGCCAAATAATCGCGCAGCAGTTCGGTCATTGACGTGGCGTTGTGTGCTTCACCGAGTTGCTTTATTAACTCTGCCGCAATCTCTAAGGTGCACAGATTGCCTTGTTGCTGATTACGTCTTAATTGATAGTTCGACGCGCTGTCGCTGTGTAAAGCGAGCTGTGGCAGTGCTTTTAGCCACTCGCTTTTATTGAGCATCTTTCGTGCTTCCTGCCATGTGGCATCAAGAATGATAAACAGCGGCTGGCGCTGGGTTTGCTGGGCGCGTTCCTCTACTTGAGTAAGGGTAATACTCTGTTCACTGGGATAGAGCACCACAGGCATAAACTGCGCATCGCTGAGCAGATCCAATAACGCTTGCGCAGGCGCAGTGCGCTGCCAAACGAACTGGCGCACGGGCAAACGGCACCAATGCAGTAGTTTGCCGGTATTGGTTTCTCGCTCGACCTCATTTGGGTGCATCAATAGCACCAGTGCGACCTCACTTTGAAGTGACGGAAACTGGTCACACAGGCATTGATAACGCAGCCCACACTGAGGGCAGGCTTGTGGCTTCACAGTTTCACTCCTTCGCGTACTGGGCTGATGCCATCAGAAAACAGTTCTACCTGACTGATTTGCTCACCAAGCGCGACAGGAGCAACACTCGGATTGAGTGGATAACTAATACCATCATATTGCATCAGGTGTGACTGAGCTTTGGCGCCGCCGCCACGGACGTTGAAGATAAGATCTTGCCAGCCGTGGTTGCGTTGATTGCCGAGGTAAATCGGTGTGTTCACCAAGGTAATGCGGCTATTGAAGCGCCAAGTCTCTTGGTGATTTTCAAAAATCAGCAGGGTACAGCCACCCGAGCCGCACCAGTCTAACTGTGCCAGCAGTTCTTCTTTGCCATCCCCATTGAGATCGTACGTTAGCCAGCGGTATTGGTTATTGCTTGGATCGGTTTTGTGCAGACGAAAATACTCACGTATTGCCTGATCAACATCGCGACGAAACTCCGCGCTGGAGGCCACGTTACGGGTGTCCGTAGGAATGGCGGTTTGAGTGGTGACGGGGGCGTCACTCATCATTTCACCTGCGGCGGCGGGATACAAAATCAGCCCGCCTTGAGCAATCGGATAGACCACCTTGCCGACTTTTTCCTTTTCCGCTTTTAGCTGTGAACCCGTGCGGGCGAAAATGCGTTCGGTGACTAATTTTTGCCCCTGATGGTGCGTCATCACCACTTGGATCTGATTGGGATTGAGTTGCTGCCAGTAGCCTTTTTCCACCAGAGGACGCGCTTCATTGGCATAGAGATAACGCGTTTCAGCACTGTGGTCTGCGTTGAGCTGCATGTGCACGCTAAAACCGGAAGATTGGGTTGAGGTCGCCGTGTACAAACCACGCCAACCGAGCGTGGCATCGATGTTCGAGGTGGTGGCACAGCCCGATAACTGGGTATCTTGCCAGTCAAACGTTGCTTCCCAGCCGTAAAGGCTGTTGCTCATGGTGTCTTTACACAAATTTCCACTGAGGAGCAATTGGCCGCCATCAAACTGATACTCGCGTTTACGCGGGCTGAGCTGGCTGCGGCTAATCTCACGCGTTTGATCTTGTTTACTCAGTTGCTTGATGGTCAGCTGATTGGCGGCAAAATCAATACGCCAGTTGGGTTCATTGCCGAATGCTTGCGTTGGACGAGCGGCTTGCTCGCAGCGGGTTGGGTTGCTGGCATCGACTAAATTGAGTTGCTCCACCACAAACAACGCATCGTATTCCGAAGCAAAGCCTTCATCACCGGTGGTTTTTAAGTGGCCAATCACTTCGCCATACATGGACTGATAGGGCAGGCTGGTCAGCGCCATCAATTGCTGACGCTGCTGAGCGCTCAGCTGTAGCCAATATTGCTGCGTACTGCCACAAGGTGTGATGTATTGCGCTTCATGACCGACGACTAAACTGCCTGACAACATAAAGCTCTGTGCGATCACCGACTCGGGTTGGCTGAGATTGGCCGTTGGCAGTGGAGGAGCAGATTGAGTGGCGACGGGGGCGCTGGTTGAGCACGCTTGTAACAGCAACAGTGTCGATAGGGCGACTGGGTTTTTAAACGCCTTCATGTTATATCTTTCTCCATCTCTAAATCTGCTTGGACCGCATTATGGCATATTGGTTGTTTAAAACTGAACCGGACACCTTTTCTATCGACACTTTACGCGTACAAAAGGTTTCATGTTGGGAGGGAGTGCGAAATTATCAGGCAAGAAATATGCTGCGTGATGAGGTTAAAGAGGGCGATTGGGTGATGATTTACCACTCCTCGTGCAAACAGGTTGGCGTGGCAGGGATCGCGAAAGTGGTTCGTGAAGCCTACCCCGATCATTTTCAGTTTGATTTGAACAGCGACTATTTCGACGCGAAATCAACGCCAGAAAACCCGCGTTGGATAATGGTCGATGTGGAGTTTGTGCGCAAAACCGAACGGGTGATCCCTTTGGCGGTGTTGAAAGCCATG
Source organism: Vibrio sp. 03_296 (assembly GCF_002265885.1). Classification (NCBI taxonomy): domain Bacteria; kingdom Pseudomonadati; phylum Pseudomonadota; class Gammaproteobacteria; order Vibrionales; family Vibrionaceae; genus Vibrio; species Vibrio sp. 03_296. The sequence continues at coordinate 21,220 of NZ_NPKW01000071.1, read as the reverse complement.
CCCGAGTTGGAAAACATGCCATTGGTGAAAAAGGGTAATCGCTTGTCGGTGATGCCAGTGACGGAACAAGAATGGCAGGCCATTTTAACCAAAGAAAAACTGCCGAGCCGCCTTTAGTCTTGCCGATGTGCAGCAAGGTTGTCGCAAATGAGTCGCAGGTAAAAATAAAACGGGGCAGCGTGACGCTGCCCCGTAGTCATTGATTGTGCCGTATTTATAGCAGATGTTTTTGCAGATAGTGCGCCACGGCATCGTCGGCATTGCTGCCAATGATTTCGTTGTCTGGCAGGGCTTTCTTCACTTTTTCGTGAGAGGTTTCCATCACCAACCCTTTGCCCGCCATCGACAACATTTCCACGTCGTTCATCCCGTCGCCAAAGGCCACACAGTTTTCCAGTGTCAGGCCCAGTGATTCTGCGACCGCTTTCAGCGCGTCCCCTTTTGACACTTCTGCGGCCATCACTTCCAAACACCAAGGCGTTGAGAAGGCAATATTGAGTTGTTCGCCAAAGGCTTCACGTAACTGGTTTTCAAAGCCAACCAGATGCTCGTGATCTTGCCCTGGGTGGGTGAAGAAGATTTTTGCGATGCCGTCAGTTGGTGCGTTGTCGATATCGTAAACTTTATAGGTAAAGCCCGTCTCTTCATGGAACTTGCGCATCACTTCGTCTTCACGGTTGAGGCGCCACTCTTCGTTTTGATAAAGATGAACGAAGATCTCAGGGTCTTGTTTGACAATATCAATCACAGGTTGCACAAGCTCAGCCGGAACATTTTTGCTGTACATCAGTTGGTCATGCTGGTCATGAACACGAGCACCGTTTGAGGTGATCATGTAGGCGGGAATGCCCACTTGAGCGCGAATGCCGGCAACATCGACATGGTGACGGCCAGTGGCGAAAATAAAGGTGTAACCTTGCTCATGCAGCGCTTTGAGCGTCTGTTTAGAGAATTCGCTGAGTTGGTGATTCGGTGCCAGCAGCGTGCCATCCAGATCGGAAGCAACGATTTTGGTGATCTCTTTGTTTGGCAAGCTCGCAGTCATACGGCCCTCTTATGTCAGTCGGATATGTTCAGGAAACAGGAAACGTTATCGACACAGGTCATTGTCTGAGTCGGTAGAAAGTGACACAACGTCTATCCAGCTTGGATGCCTGGCTAGACGCTGCTCACTAGGGGGATGGTCGCTAGTGTATGTGAAAAGCGGAGAGAAAAAGAGGGTAAATTAAGCGTGCTTGCTTTCCTCTTTCTGCAAAAAGCGGAACATCGCGCTGAGTGCTTGATTGCGGAAGTGGTCTTTCTCAAACAACAACTCGTGTTGCGCTCCCTCAATTACCACCAACTCACTTTGCTTATTGGTTTTGTGCAGCTTTTTGAAAAACTGCGACTGTGCTTGATTGCTGACGATGCGATCGCCCCCCGCCTGCAACAGTAATACCGGAAGGGTGAGTTGGCGCGTCAGCAAAATGCACTGTTTGGCTGCCATTAAGCCTTGCCACACCCAACGGGTGCTCGGGCCACCGACTTGCAGCTCGGGCTTGTCGCGATACAGCTGTCTAAACCATTGATAACGCGCTTGGCTCTGGCTGAGCGGATTATCTTCAAAGGGCTTCTCATAATAGCTTTTGTGTCCCGGCGCATAAGTAGGCGTTGGGTACACGGCGGTGAGAATCTGGCTGACTGCCATGGCCACAGGGCTGATATACCAAGGGAGATCGATACCAAACATCGGTGCACTGAGCACCAACTTATCAAAACCATGTTGTGGGTGGGTTTGTAAGTAGCGCGTGGCCACAGCACCGCCCATCGAATGAGAAACAATGTGTCGCTGCTGATAAGCGGAGAAATCAAAGTGCGCAATCACGGCTTCCATGTCGAGAATGTAATCATCAAACTCGTAGACGTGACCAATATCAGAGTCTTTCACCAGGCGATCTGATAAACCTTGGCCTCGATGATCGTAGCTGTAGACGTCATAGCCTTGACGGTAGAGATCAAACAGAAGTTCTTGGTACTTCCAAGCAGATTCGATTCTGCCATTCACTACCAGCACCGCCTTTTTGTGTTGCGGGTTGGTCAGCTTACACCAATACAACTGCATCTTATCGCGCGTTTTTAGGAAACCCTCTTGTCGCTGCTGCCATAGGGCAGCGATCGGACCACCTATTGCTTGCTCAAATAAAGCCTCTTGCGTATAAGAGAGAGGTGAGCTGTTATTAACCATTAAATAAATACCTGATCATGCGTTTCTGTTGTCAATGATCAGAGAATTATCGGGGAAATGCAAATGGATACCCATGTTTGGTTGGCGTATGTTGTGACCGCAATCGTTTTCAGTTTGGCACCGGGCTCTGGCACGGTGAACTCGATCAGCAATGGCCTCAGTTATGGCACGCGAAAATCGCTGGCTTCCATTGTGGGGCTGCAAATCGGTTTGGCGGTCCACATTGTTCTGGTTGGGGCGGGCATTGGTGCTTTGGTGGCACAATCGGCGACGGCATTCACGGTGATTAAGTGGGTGGGGGCGGTGTATTTGGTTTGGCTGGGCATTCAAAAATGGCGTGATACGTCAAGCCTTGCGACGGCCTCGCAACAGCATGCCATTTCCAGCACCGCGCTATTGCGTAAAGCGGTGTTGATTAACCTGACCAATCCCAAATCGATCGTCTTTTTGGTGGCGCTGTTTCCGCAATTTATCGACCCAAGCCAAGATCAGGTGACCCAGTTGGCGGTGTTAGGCATGACCACCGTGGTGATTGATGCGTTTGTTATGCTTGGCTACACCACCTTGGCGTCTCAATTGGGGCGTTTTATCCGTTCAGAGAAAGTGATGGGCAAAATAAACAAAGTATTTGGTTCAATGTTTATGGGTTGTGGGGCATTATTAGCAGCTGCAAAATCATAACTACCAGTGATAAATTCACTGGTTAGTCACTGAGCATAAGAATAAAGCACTAAATGAATACCACATACGTCGCACGGCAGCCGATCTTTAATCGGAAGAAACATACCTTAGGTTATGAACTTTTGTTTCGTGACGGAGAGAGCAACGCCTATCCGGTACACATCGAATCAAACCGTGCGACCTATCGCTTGATTGTGGAAAACTTTCTGTCCGTAGGCACCAATCCGGCCATCGCCTCTTCACGCTGTTTTATCAACTTTCCGTATCAAACCTTGATTCGCCGTTTGCCACTCAGTCTGCCGAAAAACAAAGTGGTGATTGAGGTGCTGGAAACGTGTCAGCCAACGGATGAGCTGCTTGACGCGATTCGTGATTTGTATCGCGAAGGCTATGTTATCGCGCTGGATGACTTCACCTTGACCCCGGAATGGCATCGTTTTTTGCCCTATGTGCACATCGTGAAATTGGATGTGATGGATTTGGGGATGGAGAAGGCGTGTGAGTTGGTCAAAGAGCACTTGGCACGGCGCGTGAAATACCATTTCTTGGCAGAAAAAGTGGAAACGGCGGAAGAGTTTGAACTGGCGAAAGAGGCGGGATTTAAATTCTTTCAAGGTTACTTTTTTAGTAAGCCAGAAGTGGTGCAAACGCGTTATGTCAGCCCTGAGCAGACTGTGGCGTTGGAGTTGTTTCGTGAAGTGTGCAAGAGCGAGCCAGATTTTGGCCGCATTGAGCAGATCATTTCGCAAGATGTAGCGTTATCTTACAAGCTGTTGCGTTTCGTCAATACTCAGTCGACCCGTCTTGAAGTCACCATCAGTTCGTTTCGCCAAGCACTGATTTACCTTGGGCAAGACAAACTGAAAATGTTCGTCTCTCTGGTGGTGGCGTCTTATGTCTCAACCAACAAGCCACGTGAGCTGTATAACCTCTCGCTACAACGCGCGCAATTTTGTGAGCTGATGTCTCGTCGTCACCCTTTCAGTAAGCATAACGAACAAGGCTTTATGATCGGTTTGCTGTCGATTCTCGATGCGATGATGGATCTGTCGGTGGAGTCTTTGGTCAACCACCTGCCATTGAGCGAAATTGCGAAACAGGCATTACTGTGTCGTGGCGGCGCTTATGGGGCATTGATTGCACTCGAGGAGTGTTTCGAACAGGCAGACTGGCGTGGCATTGAGCAGTGGTGTGAACAACTGGGCTTGTCGATAGAAGAAGTGCGTTACGAATTGGTCGAAGCGCAGCGTTGGTCGCAGGAGTTTGCTTTGATCTAAACTGACGCCACGCAATATGAATTTTTGATGACAACTGAGCCGACGCGTTGACGTCGGCTTTGTTTTTTCTCAATATATATGCATATCCATATATGAGAATGTAAACATGCTACCACACCAGTTTTTTAAACTGCTTTCTGATGAAACTCGCGTTCGTTGCCTGATGCTGGTGGCACGAGAAGGAAAAATTTGTGTTGGCGAGTTGACGTATGCGCTGCAAGAAAGTCAGCCGAAAGTCTCTCGTCATTTGGCACAGCTGCGAGCCAGCGGGCTATTGGTGGATGAAAGACAGGGTCAATGGGTCTTCTATCGTCTCTCCGAACAGTTGCCGGGTTGGATGAAAAAAATGGTCGATGACCTGATTGCTTCCAACTGTTTAAAGCAAGTTTATCAACAAGATATTGCGCGTCTGCATCAACAAGATCGTGTGGCGTGCTGTTAAATTGAAATTGAATTATTAGGGAATAGACCATGACGATCAAAGTGGGAATTAACGGATTTGGCCGTATTGGCCGCTTGGCAATGCGCGCGGCCTTTGATTGGCCAGAGTTGGAGTTTGTTTTAATTAATGATGTGGCGGGGGATGCCACCACGTTGGGCCATTTGTTGGAGTTCGATTCAGTGCAGGGGCGCTGGCACCATGAGGTGACGGTGCAAGGTCAGCAATTGCACATCAATGGCCACGTGATTGAAACCACTCAACAGCGTGAAATCAGTGCGGTGGATTGGTCGGGCTGTGATGTGGTGATTGAGGCGACAGGTGTGCATCGCAAAAGCAGCTTCCTTAATCAATACCTCGAGCAAGGCGTGAAACGCGTGGTGGTCAGCGCTCCAGTGAAAGAAGAGGGCATTGCCAATATTGTAGTGGGCGTGAACGACGAGATCTTTAACCCAGAGCAGCATCGCATTGTGACCGCAGCCTCGTGCACCACCAACTGCATTGCACCAGTGGTGAAAGTGATTCACGAGAAACTCGGTATCGAACAAGCATCGTTTACCACCATTCATGATCTCACCAACACGCAAACCATTCTTGATGCGCCGCACAAAGATTTGCGTCGTGCCCGTGCCTGCGGCATGAGCTTGATCCCGACGACCACAGGCAGTGCCACGGCGATTGTGGAAATTTTCCCAGAGCTGAAAGATCGCATTAACGGTCACGCGGTGCGCGTTCCTCTAGCGAATGCTTCACTGACCGATATTATTTTTGATGTGAAGCGTGATACCACGGCTGAGGAGGTCAACGCATTACTCAAAGAAGCCTCGCAAGGGGAGTTAAACGGCATTCTTGGTTTTGAAGAGCGCCCATTGGTGTCGATTGATTATCGCGGCGATCAACGCTCAACCATCGTCGATGCCCTTTCTACCATGGTGGTGGGCACGCGCATGGTGAAGATTTACGCTTGGTATGACAACGAAATGGGCTACGCGACCCGTACCGCAGAACTGGTGCGTAAAGTAGGAGCGGCATAATGGAAACGTCAATCATCAACCACCCGGTTTGGCAATTGGACCTGCCGTCTGGCGCATTGGTCTTAACGCCTTGCCCTGGCACCAAAGGGGTCGATTTACGCTCGTCATTGCAACAGTTGGCGGACAGCGGCGTACAAGCCGTTGTCACGGCGCTGGGCGATGCGGAACTGGCGAGTAAAGAAGTCGCAGAGCTTGGCCCGTTGGTCGTCGAGCTCGGCATGTGTTGGTATCAAATCGAAATCGAAGATGACTGCGCGCCAGATGAGACCTTTGCCGCGCATTGGCAGCAAGCCAGTCCAGAGCTGCAAGCCATTCTTCGTGATGGTGGCAAAGTGGCGCTGCACTGCATGGGTGGCTCTGGTCGCACCGGATTGTTCGCCGCCCATTTGCTGCTAGAGCAAGGTTGGGCATTGGGCGACATTATTCGTGAAGTACAAGCCTTGAGGCCCGGCGCCTTCACGCGAGAGGTGCAGTTGAGCTACATCGAATCTGTGGCAAACGCACAGTGAGCAGCCATTAGGGCTTTTGGATCATCATGATCCAAAAGCCTGTTAACCTGTACACAGAGGGCTAATAATGATCGCTCAACTGAGCAAAAGTGTCCGCCAATACATGCTGGTCACGTTTAACTATTGGAACTTTACCTTAACCGATGGGGCACTGCGCATGCTGGTGGTGCTCTATTTCCACGACCTTGGTTACTCGGCGCTGGCGATTGCCTCGCTGTTTTTGTTTTACGAGTTTTTTGGCGTGGTGACCAACTTGATTGGTGGATGGTTGGGGGCAAGGCTCGGTCTCAATAAGACCATGAACATCGGCTTGGCCATGCAAATCATCGCGTTGCTGATGTTGGCTGTCCCCGCCGCTTGGCTGACGATTCCTTGGGTGATGGCCGCGCAAGCACTCTCTGGCATTGCCAAAGATTTGAATAAGATGAGTGCCAAAAGCGCCATCAAAACCTTAGTGCCGGACGAGCAGCAAGGCGCATTGTTCAAGTGGGTAGCCATTCTGACGGGGTCGAAGAATGCCTTAAAAGGGGCGGGCTTTTTCCTCGGTGGTCTCTTATTGGCCGTTTTCGGTTTTCAATACGCAGTACTCGCCATGGCGGGGGGACTTACCTTAGTGTTGATTGGCAGTTTGGTTAGCCTAGAGTCGGAAATGGGCAAAGCGAAAAACAAGCCGAAGTTTAATGAGATTTTCTCCAAATCGGCGCCTGTCAACATTCTCTCCGCTGCTCGCCTTTTTCTCTTTGGTGCGCGAGATGTCTGGTTTGTGGTGGCACTGCCCGTTTATCTTGGTAGCGTGTTTGGTTGGGATCACCTTTGGGTTGGTGGCTTCCTTGCCTTATGGGTAATGGGGTATGGCGTTGTGCAAGGTATCGCGCCGCGCATTACAGGGAAGGCGCAAGGTCGAGTGCCTGATGGTCGTAGTGCTTTTTACTGGGTCGCGCTATTGGCATTGCTGACAGGAGCCATTGCCTATGCGGTGCAACAAGCGTGGCATCCTCAGCAAGTGATCGTGATTGGCCTGTTGCTATTTGGGGCGGTGTTTGCGATTAACTCTTCCCTTCACTCGTATCTGATTGTCAGTTATGCCAAAGGCGATGGCGTCTCATTGGATGTGGGTTTTTACTATATGGCTAATGCCATGGGACGTTTGATCGGCACACTATTGTCGGGGTGGATCTATCAAGAATTCGGTTTGGCTGCTTGCTTGTGGGTTTCTTGCTTCTTCTTGGCTTTGACGACGTTAATTTCAATCAAGCTCCCTCGCTTTGCAGCGAAAATCGCTTGATCGCAGTGTGTGAATTCTAACCAAAAGCTGACGCATGATTTCATGTATCAGCTTTTTTTATTGCTATAGTCAAAGCCATGAAAAGCAAGAGGATAGAGAATGCGCGAAAGAGTTCAGTTTTTTGATTTGCTACGATGTGTCGCGGCGGTGGCCGTGATCGCCATTCATGTGCTTGCGCCTTATCGTCATGAGTTAGGGGTGATTCCTTTTGATCAATGGGTGACGGCCGTTGGCATCAATGGCATTTCTCGTTGGGCGGTACCGGTTTTTATTCTTATCACTGGCGCCCTGATGCTCAGTGACACTCGGCCATTTGATCTGCCTTATTATGCTCGTCGTCGTTTAGGTAAGGTGCTGATCCCTTTTCTCTTTTGGTCGTTGTTCTATGCGCTCCTCTCTGGTTTGAGTGCGAGCGGTTTTGATAGCAGCAAAGTGACAGAAGTGCTCAGCAACAGCCCAGAGCATGCCACCTATTACCATCTTGGTTTCTTCTATTATTTTATTCCACTCTATTTTGTGATTCCGATGTTCCAGTGGCTTGTTCGCCAGCAACGTCAGGACATCCTCTATCTTTTTACCGCGTTGTGGTTGTTCACCACTGTGTTGTATCTGGCGGGCATCGATGGCCCTTGGAGCTACGAGCTATGGCTGTACAGTGGCTACCTTCCTCTTGGCTATCTGCTCTTTAGCAAAATCCCGAATCAACGCTCAGTGGTCGTTGGGTCGGTGCTGCTGGGGGGAATGGCATTGGCTGTCACGGTGACTATGGTGGTGAGTAATAGCCTTGCTGCAGGGGAATACACCGTCGGGCGTTGGCTGTCGTATAAAACCATTAATGTGGTATTGGCCGCGTCGATGGTGTTTGTGCTGTGTCGCTCTGTGGGCGAGCGGTTGTCGGCTCAATGGCAAAAGTGGGTGGCGTTGATCAGCCGCCACAGTTTAGGCATCTATTTATTGCATCCTATTTTTCTATGGCCAATGAAAGAGTTGGGCTGGTATCAGGGTCATCCTGCGTGGATGATTCCGTTATGGGTCGTGCTGAGTGGGGCGGGTGCCTTAGCGTTGAGTTATCTATTTTCGCTCTCCGCTAAGACACGTTGGTTGTTGCCTTAGCGCTTCAGGGCAAAGTGAAGAAATTTGTCGCCCTTGTAGGTGAGTTCCCCTTTATCGCCGGGGTTAAGAGCGTGGAAATAGTGCACACCGACCTGAAACTCGCGTTTGGGTCCGAGTGTGCCACGTTGTACGTAGATCCAATACTCTTGATCGTCTTCGCCAGGTTGCGCGTCGGCAATAGCGATGACCTGTTTATCAAGCACAGTGACCTGTACTTTTTGTTCTGGGGCGTTATTGCCTTGAATATGAATACGATAGAAACGAACGAAGAGCCAGCCACCAATAGCAATCAATGCGAGTACGGCAAAAACAAAGGAAATAGGCATGATGACCTCCAATCTGAATGAGTGTCTCATTTTACAGAACCTAGTTGCCAAACAAGGGGTTGCCAGTAGCGAATCGTGATCTAGAGATAAGAGACGATAAAATTTTCGGCGCATATCACATTCTATATGCGTATGAGAGCACAATTTTGAGCCTATGCGGATAACTTGGCTCGAAATGTGAATCAAACTGTAGAAGAATAGAATGAAACAAACACTCGAACGAAAGGAGGGCACGATGTCAGAAATCGAACAAGTGGTCACTCGTACCCGCAGATTAGAGACTTTGTTGCGCACTCAATATCATGCTGAAGGTAAAGGGTTGCATCAGCTTGTGACGAGCTGTGAAGAACGCCTGCCACATGACGTGATTGGTAAGCTCCGTTTTATTGCGACGATACGCAATAAAGTCGTGCATGAAGATCATTATCAGTTGGACGACAAACAGAGTTTTTTGGCGGCATGTGATGAGTGTGAAAAAGAACTGACACCAAGAAGTGGCCGTTTTATCTGGCGTGTGGCGATTTTACTGATGCTTTCCATGACATTGGGGGCGATGGCTTTTTACTACGCGAACTGGGATGTACTTAGCCAACATTTAAAATAATGGCCGACTGGAGAAAAATGCACTGAGGCAATCCACGGAGCACGCAGTGAGATGTGAACTGAACGTTTGGTCTTGCCATGTCTAACCAGTGTATGAAAGACAATAAAAAACGGGATGCTTTCGCATCCCGTTTTTTATTTAGATTCTGAAACTTAGTACATCATTGGTAGTGTCATTAAACCAACGATAACTGCGATCATTACCAGTCCTTGCTTTTGAGAAGAAGACATCACAACACTACCTCCATAAACGGTTGATGAACTCTATGTGTGCAATATAGCATCGATTTTAAGGCTTGATCAATAGATCTTTTTAAATCTCTTTAAAAAAATAACTTAACTATGAATAATTGACCCTGATGTGGCAATGAAACAGTGTTTTTTGACTGCTTTCTTTATGCTCTTATTTGTGTTTTTCTTATGGTTTGTGTTTTAACTTAATGTTTTATATTGGTTTTTTATTAATGTGATATTGCTCAAATAGTGTTTAGTGCTCTTTGTCTGGTGTTGGTGGTTCTTGGTGCTATTTTGGCTTAATAGTCATGTTTTTTGATGGTCTTGTTTGAAATTTAAGAAAGTCAATAGAGGCTATGTAGGGGATTTATCATTGGATGAGAAAACAATGATGTGATTAGTGGTCTATTCTGGTTGTACCAGCTTGAGTTCGGATTTTCTTTTGTTTTATGGTTTAAGTTGTTGATTTTGTTTTTATTACCAATGTTTTAATCTGTTTTTTTATTTTGTTTTTTCACTCTATTGTTATTCATTCACTCTGATAATGTCCGACTTATTTTGCTTTGAGTTGGTTTAACGTTTGCTTTCTGTGTTTTGTCACACTTTTATCGAGAAGCTCTGAATTTAAAACGCGTTGCTGTGAGTCGATACTGTAAACTTGCAGTTTTGCTCTAAGCTCTGGCTTGCTTCACAATAAGCAGTGATTCGCAATCAAGATCCAACTTTCGCCTTTTACTGCTTTACATAATCCTCTTGCTACCTAGACTAGCCGCGTAACAAAGAGAAGGGTAATACAGATGTGGAGTTGGCTAGCGATAGGCTTATCTGGAATGACATCCGTTTTGGGTGCTCGTCAAGCGAGTCCATTTCAGTCACTGTTTTTTAAAGTGTTCACTCTGGTGTTGTTATTGATCTTGGTGCTGACCCAAGGGCCAGATTCTGCGCACAGCTATTGGATTGCCGCAGGCTTGTTAGTGTCGATTTTTGCCGACACGCTCCATTCTTTGAAATCAAAAAAAACGCTCTATTTTTCAGGTTTTCTCCTCGCGCAGCTTTGTTACAGCAAATCTTTCTGGTTACAGCTCAATGGTGACATCGTTTGGTGGCTCCTTGCCTTACTGTTGGCAGCGAGTATCGTGGCGTTTTTCTTACTCCTTCCTCAATTGGATTCCTTGGTTTTTCCCGTCGTGATTATGGGCATTATGTTGGTGCAGTTGGCTTGGGCTGCTGGAGAAGTGTGGCTCCAAGCAAGCAACTTCTCCAATGCGATCGGTTTTGCTGGAACGTTAGTCATGATTTATTCTGCTCTGGCGTATGCGATTCACGGCTATCGAAAACCGATGAAGCGTGCCTATGTTTGGGTGTCGGGCAGTTATTTTGTCGCACATGCTTTGATCGTGGCTTCTATCATCTATTGAGCTGTTTTAGGTCAAAACACGATTTTTATAAAAGGTTAAGCTGGGGGTCACTTGACGTGTTACAGGACGCTTAATCCATGAATGATATCCATGCTCACAATCTTCTTCATCTCCTTAAAGAACAGCCGATGGACCGTGCAGAATTGCTCGCGCATTTCGGTGGCGAAACCCGTTTTCATACGTGCAAGTTGCAAGGGCTCGACTTGGACTCACTGCTGAGCTTTTTGTTGGAACGAGAAAAAATCAGTGAGCAGCAAGGAAAATTCTGTGTGAATCTGGCGCGAATCTGCAATCACTAAAGACGCATTCCTTTAGGAGCGAGTCGTTTGGTTACTCGCTTCTCTCCCTAGTAACGAGCTCATTTTATGCCAGGGCTCGCCCGACTCTGCCTCCCAACGCCATTTGGTATATACTCTCGCCATTGTTGTATTTTGAGAGCACCTATGGACATTCTTGCTGCAGCCACCATGCTGTTCCTTATCATGGACCCGTTGGGGAATCTTCCCATTGTTTTATCTATCTTGAAGCACATTGATGCTAAGCGACGTCGCAAGGTATTGATTCGTGAGTTACTGTTTGCCCTCCTCATTTTGATGTTATTCCTGTTTGCGGGGCAGAGCATTATGAAGTTCCTTCAGGTGGAACCGGAAACTCTCAGTATCTCGGGTGGCATTATCTTGTTTATTATCGCAATCAAGATGATCTTCCCTAGTGCAGGCAGCATTACCGGTTTGGCGGCCGGTGAAGAGCCCTTTATTGTGCCAATGGCGATACCTATGATTGCCGGGCCTTCTGTGATCGCAGCGTTGCTGCTGCTTTCTTCACAGCATCCAAATAACTTAACTGATTTGTCGATTGCCGTGCTTATCGCGTGGTTTGCGACCTTCATCATTTTAATGTTCTATAGCTTTTTCCACCGTATTCTGGGTGAGCGCGGCTTAAAGGCGGTTGAACGTTTGATGGGATTGTTGCTGGTGATGATTTCGACCCAGATGTTCCTCAATGGCGTTAAAAGTTATATGGGCGTGGTGAGTTAAATGAGGATGGTCCGCTAACCTGAATGATGGGATAAAACAATGCCGCTCTTGGGAGCGGCATTGTTATTTCTGACGGGAAAGAATCACATCATATATTTGCGTCGAATATCGAGCAGGGCAAAAATACCAAATATCAGGATGGAATTCTTTTCCCAGCGCGTCATGGTAATTTTGTCACCAAAGGCGCCGACGAAGATCAGCATTTGCAGTCCATGCATGATGAACAAAAATGCCGTCATGATATAGAGCACGATGGCGGCGTTACCTGGAAATGGTGACACAATATTAACCAACAGGATTAACCACACAAATGAGATGGCGGCTTTCGCTAAAAATAACAGTGCTTTCATTCCAAGATCCTTTGCTAACTATTGGCGTTCATAGAGGCGATAGCTGACCTGCCCAGCGGTTTTTTCTCGATGCAAATGCCAAGAAGCTGGCAGCGCTTCAACCTGTAACTCTTTTTCTGTCTCAATATAAATCATGGCGTCCTCTGCCAGCCAGCCATTTTGCTCCAGCAAAGTCACGGCTTCGGCGAGGAGTCCTTGGCGAAATGGTGGATCAATAAACACCACGTGATGCGGCGTGCCTTGCTGCTTAAGGAATTGCAGTGCATCGCCTTGAATCACTTTGATGTTATTTGCCTTTAGCGCTGTGACATTTTGTTGCAATTGCGCAAACGCCTTGGGGTTTAACTCCAACATGGTGACTTGCTCTGCCTGACGTGATGCCGCTTCAAAACCTAAGCCGCCAGAGCCGGCAAACAGATCCAAACAGCGAGCGCGAGGGATATCCTGTGCGAGCCAGTTAAACAGCGTTTCTTTGACTCGATCGGTGGTCGGGCGTAAGCCTTCGGCGTCATGCACGGGCAGCTTTCGCCCTCGCCAAAGGCCACTAATGATGCGTACACAGCCAGTTGTTGGCTTATTTTGTGATGTGTTTTGCTGGCGACGTCTTACCATAGATTTTTTGACCGCTAATAAAGTGTTACTATAGCCAATCGCCCAGGCCTAAAGCCTGGATATTGCCCAGAATTTGATAGTGACAAAGTGTACCATTATTCCGCTGAGAAAAACGGATCACATGCGTATACCAGTCGCGATTGTGTCTTTGTCTGTGTACCAGCAAAGATTCAACCCAGTATAAGAAACCAGGATATCTCCCGATGACGGAAAAGAAAAAGCGCGGATTACTATCGTGGCTTGGCTTTGGTGACGATGACCAAGTAAAACAACCAGAGCCTGCACAATCAGAAGAGGTGATCAGCGAGTCTGACGAAAAAACCGTAGAGAGCGTTGAACCGATTGTCAGCCAAGAAGTGGTTGAAGAGGTTGCGGTAGAGCCAATCAGCGAATCAGAAGCTGAAGAGCCCGTTGAAGTGACACCTGTGGTGGTTGAAGCGCCGCGTGTGCAAGAACAAGAAAAACCAACAGAAAGCTTTTTTGCGCGCCTAAAACGCAGCTTGAGTCGTACGAAAGCCAATATCGGCGCTGGTTTCTTTGGCCTATTTAAAGGCAAGAAAATCGATGATGAGCTGTTTGAAGAGCTGGAAGAACAGCTACTCGTTGCGGATGTGGGTATGGATACCACGTTGAAAATCATCGAAAACTTAACAGAAAAAGCGTCTCGCCGTGACTTAAAAGATGGTGAGGCTCTGTATGGTTTGCTCAAAGAAGAGATGGCGGAGATCCTCACTAAGGTTGAGCAACCATTGCAAGTGGACAGCAGCAAAACCCCTTACGTTATCCTGATGGTTGGGGTAAATGGCGTGGGTAAGACCACCACCATTGGTAAGTTGGCGAAACAGTTCCAAAATCAAGGTAAGAAAGTGATGTTGGCGGCGGGCGATACCTTCCGTGCGGCGGCTGTTGAGCAGTTGCAAGTGTGGGGCGAGCGTAACAATGTCCCAGTGATCGCACAGCATACTGGCGCAGACAGTGCATCGGTGATTTATGATGCGATTGAAGCCGCCAAAGCGCGTGGCGTTGATGTGGTGATCGCCGATACTGCGGGTCGCTTGCAAAACAAGAGCAACTTGATGGAAGAGCTGCGCAAAATTGTTCGAGTGATGAAGAAAATCGACGACTCCGCGCCGCATGAAATCATGTTGACCTTGGATGCAGGCACTGGTCAAAACGCCATTAGCCAAGCGAAACTGTTTAGCGATGTCGCGCCGATCACCGGGATCACCTTGACCAAACTGGATGGCACAGCGAAAGGCGGCGTGATCTTTGCTATTGCCGATCAGTTTAACATTCCTATTCGTTACATCGGTGTGGGGGAAGGGATTGAGGATCTACGCCCGTTTGAAACCCAAGAATTTATCGACGCGCTATTTAGTCGAGAAGAGTAAGCATTAGAGAGGAATAACCGGTGATCCGATTTCAGCAGGTAAGTAAAGCCTATCGTGGCGGCCGTCAGGCCCTGCAAAAAGTCGACTTTCATTTACGTCGTGGCGAAATGGCATTTTTAGGTGGACACTCAGGTGCCGGTAAAAGTACCTTGCTGAAATTGATCTGTGCCATTGAGCGGCCTACTGATGGGCGCATTAGCTTCAATGGCCATGACATCACACGCATTCCGAATAAAGACGTGCCATTTTTGCGTCGCAATATCGGCATTGTTTTCCAAGATCACCGCTTACTGATGGATCGCAGTGTTTACGACAATGTGGCACTGCCGATGCGCATTGAATCCATCTCAGAGAATGAGATAAAACGCCGAGTCTCGGCGGCTCTCGACAAAACCGGGCTGCTTGATAAAGCCCGCTGTTTGCCTAGCCAACTGTCTGGTGGTGAACAGCAACGTGTCGGCATCGCTCGCGCCGTGGTCAATCGCCCAACCTTGTTGTTGGCCGATGAACCAACAGGCAACTTGGACCCTGAGTTGTCCAACCGAGTGCTGCGTTTGTTTGAAGAGTTCAATCGTGCTGGCGTGACTATTTTATTGGCGACACACGACATCAACTTGGTCAACTCTCGTCCTCAGTATCGTCATTTCGAACTTAACCAAGGTTTTCTCAGTGAGGTAGAAGATTATGGCCGCGAATAAACGCCTTAAAAAGCCAGCGAGCAAATCGACCTCGAATCGCCCTAAGACAGACGGTTTTGTTTCGATTCATATCAAGCAAGCCAAAGCTTCCTTCAAGGCGATCTGGCATCGTCCGCTGGGGAATATTTTGACCTTAGCGGTCATCTCCATGGCATTAGCCATGCCTGCCTGTTTGTATTTGCTTGGTAAAAACATTGCCGTTGCCACGTCGCATGTCACGTCGCCTGCACAAGTGAGCGCCTACTTGCGTGAAGGCGTACCAGAAGCTCGAGTCATGGTGCTCAAAGATGAATTGGAAACGCAGCAAGATGTTGAATTAGTGGAGTACATTTCTCCGCAGCAAGGCTTGGAGCATCTCAGCCAATATTCCGGTTTTGACCAAGCGTTAAGCTTACTGGAAGATTATGCCCTGCCAGGTGTCTTGGTGATCACCCCTGCGGTGGAAGAGAACAACGCCATCAAAGCGTTGGCACAACAACTGCGCCAAGAAGAAGACATTACGGATGTGCGTCTAGACGAAGATTGGTTAACACGGTTAGATGCAATAAAAACGGTCGCGACAATTATTGTCATGACCTTGACACTGTTAATGTTGGGTGCTGTATTTTTAATCGTTGGCAACACCTTGCGCTTTAATGTGCTCGCCAATAAAGAAGAAATTCAAACCATGAAACTCATTGGTGCGACAGACAACTTTATTCTGCGCCCCTACTTATATTCAGGAATGTGGTTTGGTTTACTTGGCGCGGTATCGGCGTGGTGTTTTACCGCGTTGATTACAGTGTTGTTGAATGGCGCCGTTGCGGATCTCGCGGCTTTATATGACAGCCAATTTCGTCTTATTGGCCTAAGCTGGGATGAATCCTTGTTGCTTGTGATGACAGGGACCTTCTTAGGTTGCGTGGCGGCAAAAGTATCGGCGCAGCGCCATTTAAAAGAAATTGAACCTGTTTAAGTGATGCGGGTCTTATAGTAGGCAATCGTCGCAAAGAATCAAATTTGATTGACTTGTATAGACGATTTGTTTATGGATAATTGCTAACCCTGCTTGAAACTGATTCATCTTCAGTTCAAGATAATGGCGCTAATTTGCAATGTATAACTCCAGATCAGAGATTGATGAGGAATTGAATGACAACTCAAGCGTATCCGATGGCACTAGTAACGCAAGATAGCCTTGATGGCTACATTCGCTCGGTGAACAGCTACCCAATGCTGACCGCAGACGAAGAACGTGATCTAGCTGAACGTCTACACTACAAAGGCGAAATTGAAGCGGCAAAAGGGCTGATTCTCTCTCACCTGAGATTCGTTGTTCACGTTGCCCGCGGTTATTCTGGCTATGGTTTGCCAATGGCTGACTTAGTGCAAGAAGGCAATATTGGTCTCATGAAGGCGGTAAAACGTTTCAACCCAGAAGTTGGGGTGAGGCTGGTTTCTTTCGCGGTTCACTGGATCAAAGCGGAAATTCACGAATACGTACTACGTAATTGGCGTATTGTGAAGATCGCGACCACTAAAGCGCAGCGTAAGTTGTTCTTCAATCTACGTAAGTCGAAAAAACGTCTTGGTTGGTTTAACAATGGTGAAGTCGAAACCGTGGCTCGTGAGTTGGGTGTAGAACCGGCAGAAGTGCGAGAAATGGAATCGCGTTTGGCGGCGGTCGATTCGACTTTTGATTTGCCGAATGAGGAAGACGATTCTACCTCGGTATCAACCGCTCCAGTCCTTTATCTGGAAGACAAATCTTCAGATGTGGCGGATAACCTAGAAGCGCAAAACTGGGAAGCTCACACCAATAACCGTCTTGCGATGGCATTGGCTAGCCTTGATGAGCGTAGCCAACATATTGTTCGCTCACGTTGGTTGGACGATGATAAAGCCACGCTGCAAGATCTCGCGGAAATGTATGGAGTTTCTGCGGAGCGAATCCGTCAGCTTGAAAAGAACGCGATGAAGAAACTGAAGATGGCTGTTGGCGAGATTTAGTTCTCTTACCAAACCACTTAGAATCAGCAAAAGCCGAGATCAATGATCTCGGCTTTTTTGTTGCCTGTGACAACATCATGGTGAGTATTTTTGATCGAAATCGAGTTACGAAAATGATCACGAAATGATGCTTAGCCTGTGAATAACTCTGTGAAGTAATTATTTATCAACTGTTCGAAAGCTGGATGAAATCAGGGCTTGAAGGGGGATTTCTTTTGGGGATAGTTATAAAACTACACACAGAAAGATCAAGATCCTTACTACATGTAGTGGATCAATTTTTACTCAGACACTTTATCAACGCAATCCACAGATTTATCCACAAGTGATGAAGAAATAGACGTCATTCAAAGACCAGAAGAACTGTGTGTCTAAGTTTGGCTCTGGATAGGTTACAATCCCAGCAGAACAAAATAACGAAAATGAGAAAGCATATGGAACAGTTCAAGCATATTGATGTACAAGGCGCGCACGCGCTCATCAGCCGTGGAGAAGCACGTTTGGTGGATATTCGTGACCCACAATCTTTTGCTGTGGCTCATGCCCAATCGGCCTTTCATCTAACCAATGATTCGATTGTAAACTTCATGCAGCAGGTGGAGTTTGAACAGCCTGTTTTGGTGATGTGTTACCACGGCATCAGCAGTCAAGGGGCGGCTCAGTACCTAGTCAATCAAGGTTTTGAAGAGGTGTACAGTGTTGATGGTGGTTTTGAAGCTTGGCATCGCGCCAGTTTGCCCGTTGAAGCAAGCTGATCCCGTTAGAAGAGAAGGGTTTTTGCCTAACGGCCTTTGATGTGGAAGAATGAGGTCAGATTTTTCGTCTAACTGAGGTTTCTCTATGCAGCGTCTTATTGTGTTGAATAATCCAAGGATGGCGCAGGCTTTTATCGACTACATGGCGTCTCGACAAATTGATTTGCGAATGATGCCTGAGGGTGAAGGGCAGTTTGCCTTATGGCTGATGGACGATCAGCATTGGGTTGAAACCGAAGCAGAGCTCAAACAGTTTTTAGCGAATCCTGGTGACAGTAAATACAGCGCTGCATCTTGGGACATGGCAGAAACGCGCAAGACTCAGTTCAGTTACCGAAGTCCCAGTTTACTGGCGATGGTGAAAGCAAAAGCAGGTCCTGTCACCATGGCGGTGATGGTCGCCTGTGTGGCGGTTTACGTGTTCATGATGTTGGGCTGGGAAAGCCCGCTTTTAAGCGCGATGCATTTTCCTGCGGAAGCCGCGCAACAATGGCAACTATGGCGTTGGGTGAGCCATGCTCTGCTGCACTTCTCGGTGACCCACATTGTGTTTAACTTACTGTGGTGGTGGCAGTTTGGTGGCGACATTGAACAGAGATTGGGTAGCGGTAAACTACTGCAAATCTTTGTCATTTCGGCCGCACTCTCTGGCGCTGGTCAGTTTTGGGTTGAAGGGGCCAATTTTGGTGGCTTATCTGGCGTGGTTTATGCCTTGCTCGGTTACGCTTGGATTTTAGGTTATCGCGTGCCTCATCTCGGCTTGTCGGTCCCTAGGCCCGTGGTCGCTTTTATGCTGGTATGGCTCATTCTTGGTTACGTTCAACCTTTTATGGCGATTGCCAATACTGCCCATCTCGTGGGTTTGTTGTCTGGGATGGGGCTGGCTTATCTCGATTCCACCAAGCAAAAACATCAAAAAGCGGCCTAGGCCGCTTTTTGCTTTATAACGTCAACAGAATCAGCCGAGCTGAACATGCTACTGATAGAGGTATTTGGTAAACAGCAGGTCAGCAATGACGGTTTTGCCCGTTTCTGGCAATAAGATCTCATTGAGTTTTTCGACCAAATGCTTACGCAAATCTTCACGCCCAGCCAGTGATTTCACCGTGTCTTCACTTTGCTGACCGAGCAACTCGACTACTGCGTCTCTGATCAGCGGCTGATGGTGTTCGACCAACGCCAAATCCGCATTGCTCATGACCATGATGTCGATGCGCACTTGGATGTAACCCAGTTTCTTGCCTTTGGTATAAAAGTTGGTGGTGAGGTCTGGCTCAAGGGTGAAATACGCAAGTTGAGGGCCAGTCTGTTCTTCTTCCGCATGCAAAGGTAAAGAAAAGAGCAAGCTGAAGGCGATAATTATTTGGGCTATATAACGTTTGTACATATTTCTGACTTTTCTTTCTTCTGATCACGATACTCGAAACGCTTTTGTCTTGTTACAATAGGCGGTCCAAATGTCACTATAAGTTATTACAATCTTTACGGTGGCTCATTACCGTAAAGTGACGCTTTATTGTACGCACAACGCGACTAAAAGCTACTAATTGAATACTAGTATGAATCAGCCAAACTCGCTCTATCTTGCTTTGTTAATAGAAGCAAAATGGCAAAATCCTGAAGATTTTCACTTTTCTAGTGACTTTGCTAAGCACTGGTTACTGGAGCAAGGCTCCTTGTCTCGCCGTTTGGCGCGTCATTGCCAACATCTGACCGTTGAGTTGATGCGCAATGAAAAAAGTGGTGTAGGCCAATTAACAATGCAAGAGACTCAGGGATTATCCCCTGAGATTTGCTTGATCCGAGAGGTGGTGCTATCCGGTGATCAAACACCGTGGGTGCTGGGAAGAACGTTGATCCCTGAAACCACCTTAGCTGATCAGCCCTACGACTTAGCCACGCTGGGTGATATTCCTTTGGGGCTCACCGTGTTTAGTGCAGAGCAAGTTGAACGTGATGCATTGCAAGTGGCTTGGATTGAAACGCCGCAAGGGCGTTTACTCGCCAGACGTTCTCGTTTATGGATGAACCACAAACCGATGTTAGTGGCAGAACTGTTTTTACCTGATGCACCGATTTACTCCAGGGAGAGTGTGTAAATGTCAGTAGAAAAGGCCAAGGCGTATTGGCAACTGATGAGGATGGACCGACCAATTGGCACGTTACTGTTGCTTTGGCCAACCTTGTGGGCGTTGATTATTGCTGCGGAAGGGACGCCCGATTGGCATGTTTTGCTGGTTTTTGTGTTGGGCGTGGTGTTGATGCGCAGTGCTGGTTGCGTGATCAATGACTTTGCCGATCGTAAAGTGGATGGTCATGTTAAGCGCACTCAGCAGCGACCTCTGCCTTCAGGTCGCGTGACGGCGAAAGAAGCGATCATTCTGTTTTTGCTGTTAGGGATCAGCTCGTTTTTGTTGGTATTGACCATGAACCCACTCACCATCCAGCTCTCATTTGCCGGTATCGTGTTGGCGTTCATTTACCCTTTTATGAAGCGCTATACCCATCTTCCGCAATTGTTTCTTGGCTTGGCGTTTAGCTGGGCAATCCCGATGGCGTGGGCCGCACAGGCCAATGAGTTGCCTTGGGTGGTGTGGTTTGTGTTTGCGATTAATGCGTTGTGGACCATTGCGTACGATACCCAATATGCGATGGTCGATCGCGATGATGACATCCACATTGGTGTTAAATCGACGGCGATTTTGTTTGGCCGTCACGACAAGTTAATCATCGGCATGTTGCAATTGCTAACGCTAGTGATGCTGGTTTGGCTTGGCTTGCATTACCAATTGGGGCAAAGTTTTTATTGGAGTGTGCTGGCCGCTGGTGCGCTGTTTGTATATCAGCAGCATTTGATCCGTCATCGTCAGCGAGAGTTGTGTTTCCAAGCGTTTCTCAATAATAACTATGTCGGGATGGTGCTGGCGCTCGGGTTATTTGTCGCGTTTTGGTAAACCGCGCTGAGTTCACTTAGCACTCGTTGCACAGAAAAAGAAAAAACAAAGGCATCCACTGGATGCCTTTCAGATTGATGACGAACCCCGCTTTTTAAGTGGGGTTCTTTTTTGGAAGCGACCGTAGGTCGCGATCGTGATATTTTTTGTTATATCGTGCGCAGAAGTTTCCATTCATTACATGGGGATACAGAAGCAAGTATCTGCCTTATTTCTGCCATATTTAAGCCCATTTTTCGTAGATAGTTCACCACCAACGCAATCTTCTTGATGTTTTGGGCTGCCGCTGCC
>NZ_NPKW01000709.1:0-1234 GCF_002265885.1 Vibrio sp. 03_296 | reverse complement strand
ATGAAGTGCTGCATAAACCAGCGCGACTAACGCCTGAAGAGTTTGAACACATGAAACTCCATCAGGTGTTTGCCGAAGAGATTATTGTGCACGTTGAGGGGCTAAGCGATGTGAGCCGTGATGTCTGTTTAATGCACCATGAAAAGCTTGATGGAAACGGTTAACCCCAAAGGGTTAAAAGGAGAGGAAATACCACTCCATGGCCGTATGAGTTGTATCGTCGATATCTATGATGCGCTCACGGCAGACCGATGCTACAAGCAAGGCATGAGCTCTGCCGAAGCGTTTAAAATCATACTCGGCTTAACCCCATTTCATTTAGATCCTGATCTGGTTTACAAATTCATCAACTGCATTGGCGTGTATCCAGTGGGGTCTATTGTCGAATTGAACGATGGTCGGGTTGGCATCGTCTGGACCTCTAACCCGACTCAGCCTTTGAAGCCGGAAGTAAAAGTGTTTCTACTCACGTAAATACAAACGTTTTGTCGAATGTGGCGATGGTAGATTTAAAACACAGTTCGCTAAAAATTGAAAAAGCGGTAGCGCCCTCAAGCTTGGAGGYGGACGCCAAACCTTTCTACGATTAAACAATGTAAAGCGAGTTCGAGCAAAAGCGCATCACAGGTGGATGCGCTTTTTAATTTGTGAGCCATAATGCGAAGTAATCTGTATGTTTGAAACAGTTACGCAACAAAATTGAATCTATCTCAAACCATTCACCGCTATTTGCCTTAAACTCTAAGTCATTAATTCTAATAATCATTAAATCAATGTCTCGATTTACGTTTGTTGCACTTTAACATTACGCAGCCGCACTGCGCTCTATTTTGGCTTAGGATTGACTGGCGTCATCTTGAGCACGCTTTTATTACCGAACGTTTTCCTTACAGTCTCGACGAGCTGGAAATCTTGAAGTCAGCCGCGCCAATAAACAAGCTCAAGCCGTCATCGAAATGATGATCAGCCTGCAAGAAGATCGCTCCTACGATTGGGCGTATTGGGATGAAACGCATCAACTGTTCACGGAAGGGGATATTGCTGGTTACCGTGATCGCAACCTATATCAAGAAAGTTTAGACACGCTTAGCCTCGATATGATGGCGTTTGTTTCTTTAAAAGGTGAGGTGGTTGAATCGCTCGTGCGCGCCCAAGGTGACAGTACTTATAACCCGCTTCGTGAGCCAAATAGTGGCGAATGACAGCGTTAAGTCACACTTTACGAGAATGAACA
>NZ_NPKW01000708.1:0-535 GCF_002265885.1 Vibrio sp. 03_296 | reverse complement strand
AACTTGCTCACATGAAGTACATTTCGTCCACACACCCTCAGGGATAGACGCTTTACGTGAGCTTACGATGTTGCTTTTTCTAAAATCTTTTCAAGCCAACTCATGGAAGACCTTTTCTCTCTACGCTTCCGCTCCATAAGCGAAGAACAAAAATTCGAATTTACGCGTGTGGATTAAACCACATATAACGACAACTGTAGATAAAAAACTGGTTGTACCTATTTTTTCAGTCAAAGTCGCACGCTAAGTTACTCATTTTTTTGAATCTGAATCTCTCGATTAGTTCAAATTATCGGGCAAAAACAACGGGCCGATCGACTCGCGAGGTAAATCGAACTCTTCAGGGTAGTCCACATCAACGAGAATACAAACCACTTTCGGGCTTTTGGCCGTCGGACCGGCGAGCTTACGATCTTTCGCTTCGAGCAACCATTTGATCCACTCTGGATCTTGCTCCCCACGACCAACCATAATTAAACTGCCCGTAATGTTGCGTACCATGTGGTGCACAAAGGCATTGGCTTTGATGTCGTAT
>NZ_NPKW01000707.1:0-968 GCF_002265885.1 Vibrio sp. 03_296 | reverse complement strand
TTCCCATTAGCGGTATTGGTGATGACCATCTTGTTCCTTCCCTCTGCAACACCGCTGGTAGGGATGTTCTGTCTGGGGAACTTGATGCGTGAAGCGGGTGTGGTGGAGCGTTTGTCGAAACCGCGCAAATGAGCTGATCAACATCGTGACGATTTTCCTGGGTTTAGGCGTAGGCTCGAAGCTACAAGCTGAGCACTTCTTGAATGTGGAGACTTTGGGCATTCTTGCATTAGGTGCTGCAGCGTTCAGTATTGGGACTGGCGCGGGGGTACTGATGGCGAAGCTACTCAACAAGTTCTCGGAAGAAGACATCAACCCGTTGATTGGGGCTGCTGGTGTATCAGCGGTGCCTATGGCGGCTCGCGTGGTTAACAAAGTAGGGCTTGAAGCAACCGCAAACTTTTGTTGATGCATGCGATGGGCCGAATGTGGCGGGTGTTCTGGGCAGTGCGGTAGCCGCCGGTGTGCTGTTGGCTCTGGTTGGCTAACTTCGCTGTGAAATGTCAGTCAAATTGTGCCATCACAATTAACTTCGGTTAACAAAATGGTTTATAGTCAAAGGGATGCTTCGGCATCCCTTTCTTTTTGTCCTTAGGAACGGCTGATTATGGAAAATAAGCAAATCGTTATTACAGAATTTGGTGGCCCTGATGTACTGGCTATCCGTTCAAGTCAAATGCCTGAACCCAAACCTGGTCAGGTCATCATTAAAGTCTATTTTTCAGGGATTAATCCTATTGATGTTAAAACGCGTGCAGGTCTGGGATGGGATGGGCCGCTGCACAGAATAAGGACAAATTACCTTGGGTGCCCGGTTATGACATTTCTGGCAAAGTGGTCAGTTGTGGTGAGAACGCGGAGCGCTTTGTCATAGGCGATACCGTTGCCGGTTTTGTTGGTTTCCCATTAGAAGGCGGTGGTTACAGCCAGTATCTTTGCGTAGAAGAAGACGCATTGAGTTTGGTGCC
>NZ_NPKW01000706.1:0-878 GCF_002265885.1 Vibrio sp. 03_296 | reverse complement strand
GCGTTTTCGTCGTCCGCCATCAGCGTTTTCAATATAGCGCGATCCAAATCATCAATCTTGGCATTGGCAGAATGCATTGTTTGTCCCTTTTATAATCAGCATATGGGTATAATACTAACAAGGGCAGCTTATCTTTCACAATCAAGGTTTTTTGCTCATAGATCGGGTTAGAGGAAGGTGAGCAAGTGCGATTTTGYTTTTCCATGTTGATAATGCTATGCAGCTTTKGGCAAGTGCCCATGAGAAAATATTTTAGTGGTGCACTCTTACCACCAAGGTTTCTTTTGGACTGACTCCTTCCAACTTGGCCTTGCACAAACACTCGGTGAGCGCGATATCGCTCTGCGTGTGCTTTACCTCGATACCAAGCGTAATCAAAGCGCCAGCTTTCTCAATCAGCTTTACTTTCTCTACAAAACCAAAGTGGAACAAGAGCGCTTTGACGCCATTGTGGTGAGCGATAACGTAGCACTGCAGTTGATGCAGCGTTTGGCGGAGCCACTGTCGGGCACACCGGTGATTTTTGGTGGCATTAATAATTACACGCCAGAAATGCATGCGGGTTTGAATGCCACTGGCGTGATTGAAGATATTGATCTGCTGTCGAACGTGTCGCTGATTGAGCGTTTGCAGCCCCAAGCGCAGAAAATTTTTGTGGTAACGGACCATTCGATTACGGGGGTCGCGTTGCGCGCGCAGGTGGACAAGTTTTGTTCCSSCTATCCTGAGTATCAGCAAAAAGTGCAACATTTAGTGCCGAATACGGTGGCCGAGCTGATTGAGCGAGTGCAAATGCTCGACTTAAACAGCGCGGTGCTGTTTTGGGCTTATTACCGCGATGCTGATGGTACTTTGAGTGATGATGACGTATTGGCAGG
>NZ_NPKW01000705.1:0-1049 GCF_002265885.1 Vibrio sp. 03_296 | reverse complement strand
ATGCCCGGTAGCATCATTTCGAGWATGGGCTAGCGCCATAGTTCAACAACAAGCGAAACAATTTATTGTCACCATCACCTGCAATGATTGCCAAAGGCTGCGCGGGTTTTGGCCCAGTGCGGTTAATCTCAATCAYGGCAGGGAAATTAGGCTCCGCCCCCAGTTGCAATGCCAATTCAACGGCACTGAGGTCTTTTTGCATAATCAGCCACAGTAATGGTGTAATGCCCTCTTCACCACGCAAGTTCAGCTCAACCCCTTGCGCTAACATTGCCTTTGCCGCTGCGGAATCCTTACGCTGTATAGCGTGTAACAGGCTAACCATCTTCGCGTCAAAAAATAAATCTGCTTTCATGTCTTTTCCTTCAAACTTGCAGCCGCTTAACAGGCTAAGAAGCGCAATCATTAACACTGACAATACTTTGCTTGTTGCTGAAAATAGTTGTTTCCAATTAACCATGGTATGCCTTTGAAATATAGATGATCGCGCATCCGCAGTATTGTAGCGTCCTTACCAAACAACGATGCCATTGACAGTAACGCAGAGTACTCATCCCAAAAGCTAAATAATTTGGGGGACTTTTGAGGTTGGATGACAAACGTTAAAGCTAAAGCCCGCCAACCGACTTAGCAAAATTTAACAGCATCCCCGTTGTTTAAAGAGCGGTTTTAGTTTTGTGCTTCTAGGCCGCTAAGCTAACCATTATTCTTTATTGCTCTAGAAACGAGGCTAGCCATATCGATTATTTCCATCTCACCCATATCAGCAATCAAGTTTAAATGAGAAAAAATGTCACATCTTTAACAATATTACATCACTTTTTCTCGCCACCTGCAAACAGGAATGGCGCGAAGCCGTAGATTTCTTCAGTAGTTGAGTGCGCCGTATTTTTTAAAGGCCGCTGGAAACATAGGTTTACCTTGGTTGTTTTTAATATCTAAGTATTTTAGATTTTGAATAGCAAGAAAGTTGCTAATTACTTTATTTTCTCTACCAGCTCGAATATCTTGCTCGTCACCTTCTTTTGTGCGCATCCAGTTTAGATGAG
>NZ_NPKW01000704.1:0-1106 GCF_002265885.1 Vibrio sp. 03_296 | reverse complement strand
AATTGTCGAATCTGGTTAACACGAGCCCATGTAACAACGCGCTCAGCAGCCTCAATGCCAGATAGATTGGAATTGCGGTCTGTTTCAATGTGCTGACCGTCAACGTTTTTACTCAAATATTTCGCAACATAACCAACAGCAGAGCCGCTCGATTAAATCTGATAGTCTCAGAGGTGAAGCGTCTTTTCTTCGCGCCTTTTTCATTTGGCGAATCAACCAACGCAAGGCGCTTAAACTCTTTCGTAACAAGCTTTGCATGGCGTTTTCCATGAACAAAAGAAAGTGATGATGAGGCGTTCCGTCTTGATGAGGCTCAACAATGCGCATCCCGTAGACTTTGATTTCGTTCTTGTCCATCCATTTGCGCATGTCTTGCCACACTTTCATTAAGTAATCATGCGTGCGCTGAACAGTAGGACGACCAGCCTCAAGCCATTTAGGATTGACCGCGCCATTACTGGAGCAGTGAAAACGAGAAGGAGAGGTTAGGGTATAGAACATTGCTGAATGCTTGCTTTCTTGTGCAATTTGCTCAAAGCCCTTTAAGCGCGTAAACATCTCAGCGCGACGAAGTGGCGAGGTAGAAACAGATTTGCCAGAAAGCTCTGACATGGTGAACCAGCAATTGGGGTTTTGCTCATCATAGGCAACCGTTTTTTCTAGAGCCGTTTGATTTGACTTGATTCGGTCACGGTGACGCAATACGGAATAGTCAGAGCAATAAATTTGCTTATGACGTTGAACGAGCGACAAATCACGGGCGACACGTTCAAGCTCATAAGCACACTTTCTACGCAATTGGCGAATCAGCCATTTTTCATCAATGGCGCGATTAGTTAGGGCGTAAAGCTCCCCGTTTTCCTCAGCTTTTTCAATGACGGAAGGGTTGAAGCCAAGACCAAGAGAATGCAGCATCACACAGCTTCTCTAATTGCTCAGCCTCACCAGCACCACGAAGGGCAAACACGCGCTTAGCAAATTGGTATGACTTTTCTTTGCCAAACTCGGTGATTTGGTCGTCTGACATGGCGTAACTATAGCCGTGTTTTGTCAAACGTGAATGCGCGAGTTCTAACTCATGTAATGAATCGATTTCAGTTTGCTTT
>NZ_NPKW01000703.1:0-850 GCF_002265885.1 Vibrio sp. 03_296 | reverse complement strand
AGCAATTACATCTTCTTTCATTGCTGCCGTTTAACCAACCCAGATCCGTGCTTACTGTGGTCTTTTGACAGTCAAACAAGGAAGTTGATRRAAGTAGTATTGAAATCAGTCATAGGTCATTTCTTCTTTGAGTGTTGATAGCAAGATTATGCGTGTTTTTGACAAATTACTATCTCAATCAATGTGGGCGGGGATATTACCGATGTCGATCGGCCAAGCTGAATGTTGCTACTGCGTCCATAACTTGCTTTTTTATCCGAAGTTACAATGAATTTCGTGATTTTTCTGCATAAGTTTTGTCAATTCCCTCTGACATAGTCAATCACCAAATCTGACAATGTCCAGACATTAAAGCCGATATGATTCCTGCAACTTTGTGTATGAGGTGTAGTCATTCGACTACCTAATAATGGCTGGATCATAATGACGAAACTGTGCTGTCTCTGCTGTGAGCGTAGCGCTGCTCGGCGGTGGTGCGTATTTCTATCTGCAATCTTCGGCGGAGCCGGACGCTTTTCCCACGCTTGTGGTGACAACGGGCACCATTGAAAAACAGGCGGTGGCGGTCGGCAAAATTGTTCCAGCGCATTCTGTGTCAATTAAGTCGCAAATTGATGGTATCGTCGGGGAAATTTACGCGAAAGTGGGTGAAAAAGTCACGCAAGGTCAACCGCTGATCAAAGTGCGTCCAAACCCGACCCCTCAAGCCCTGACGGATGCCTCGGCGGCGTTAATGCGCAGCGAAGCTGATCTCGAATCCGCCAAGCAAAAACTCACCAACCTAGAAAGTTTGGTGAAGCAAAATATCATCCGAAAACTACGATGAGTATGTCAGTGCGCGCTCGACGGT
>NZ_NPKW01000702.1:0-866 GCF_002265885.1 Vibrio sp. 03_296 | reverse complement strand
GCTTCACCATGGAGTATCAAGTCGTCAGCAAAAAGATGGGTAAAGTCACCACCACAGGCAGTGYAACCGTCGTCATGTTCGATTTTAAAATACAAAGCAAAGCACAGCTACCCGCCGTGTTGCGCGATGCTATTTTCAGTATCGAAGCTAAAAAGGCATAACGCTTACAATGACTTACAGACAAACCATCGATGGTTTCGCTACACTTATTGGCAAGCGGTTTGTTACCCAGCCGTTTTGATGACGAAAACGCATTAACGCCCGCGGCCCCAATAGAGTGGCAGCAAACAGCAGCCACGCTTGAACGGCGGGCAATGATGCTCTCTTCTTTTGTATGCCTCTTCTCGATTGGATGAGGYATTTTTTTTATCAATACGCTATAGTCGTACCCCATTATTCGCCGTTCACTTCGATGTATGAAAGCGCTCAACGATCTCAATATTTTTGTGGAAACCGCTCGACAAGGTAGCTTCTCGCAAGCCGCCAATACGTCTTGATCTCACTCCGGCCGCGGTCAGTGCCGCCATCAAAAGATTAGAAGAGCAAGTCGGTTTTCCCTTGTTTGTTCGTTCAACCCGAAGCTTGCGCTTAACCAGCGACGGCGCGTTGTTTCTGCAAAAAACCACCGCGGCATTGAGTTTGCTCCAAGACGGCCTAGACGAAATCAACAGCGCGCGAGGCGAGTTGGCCGGGCAACTCTACATCACCGCACCTTCGGATTTTGGTCGTAATATGCTGCTGGAGTGGATTGACGAGTTCATCGAACAGCACCCTCGGGTGACCATCAAACTCGACCTCTCCGATACGCCTGACCGATATGTACTCCAAACCTGTCGACCTGGCGATTCGCTATGGAGAACCCGCAG
>NZ_NPKW01000701.1:0-1883 GCF_002265885.1 Vibrio sp. 03_296 | reverse complement strand
CAACGCGACACCAGCCAGCACACTTGCTCGGTTTAAAAGGCTGATTTGCTCAACAGTTGGCGCATTTGACTCGCTTGAGTGAACGATAAGATAACCAGTAAAGTGACCAGCGCCTAGACAACAAGCGAATGAAAGTAAAGCTACCCGGATCAATGCTTTGATTCTGCCAGCGCTAAACGACAAAAAACCGAGTTTGCGGCAAACGCGATCATCGCGATGGCCGTTAGTGGGAATGCAGACATCGTTTTCTCATTTTGTTGTTTTTCTATTTTAGTTTGAATAAGACCGACGTGTTGCTGCAGAGATTTCACTAAAGAGGAAATAAAAACGCTGCCTGAAGGGTTTGGCTAAAAGGGAACGCGAGAGAGGGTAGAGAGATTGACGATGGATGGCAAGGCAAGGTTAGGTGACAAGAGGAGGTGATGAACACCTCCTAATTGCTTAAGCCACATTACGATTATTGATTGATGTAGGCTTTGAAGCGAGCTTTGGTGGCGTCATCGGCTTTGTCATACCAGAAGTGCAGCATCTCTTCTGCGGTGTTATCGCCCGCCTTCACTTTGGCTTCAACACCGGCCACTGGTCTCGGGTCTTGATTGTTGCCACTGACACTGTTGTACCGGATTGCCGCGATGTCCGCCAGTTTGGTTGTAATTCTGCGGCTTCACTGGCGTAGTCTCGGCCCAATCTGCATGCCGGATTTCACCAGTTTGTCTTCAGACTTGGTTCACAGCTGCGCCTTGTTCATTCAACCAACTGCCACTGCATTTGTTTGATTTCCTGCTCTGCTACACGGTGATCTCGATACTTTGGCAGTTCGAATGTTGAGGTCGGTATCGGTGGCGGAAAATTTTGCGATGATCACGTTACTCTCGACGCCAATACGATCATTACCTTGGCTGAAGTAGGGCTCGTATTGAAAGATGATTTGGTTTTCATCCATTTGGCAATTCAATGGTTTTTGAAGAGGCAAATAGGCTGCCAGAGAGCTTGGCTTTCTGCCCGTTGGCGACAAACAGAGTGACGTCATCCGGTGACATGTAGGGTAACAGCGGCAGTTGCCATGCCGCTGATACTCATTGCTAAAAGGCATGTTAACGGTTTGATGATATTCATATTTATTATTCCAGACTACGAGAGGTTGCTTCTGCTTGAGATTGCCCAGTTCACGAGCCATTGCAACGACTTGTATGTAATGAAGTTGAAAATTCATCAAACTTTCATCTCGTGCAGCACAATCAACCGAATGTTTCGCGCTCGAGCCCGTCATGCTCAAAACGAAAACTTCAGATTGTAAGAACGTGTTGGCACAATCAATGATGTACGTTCACGAATGAGTTCTTTACGTCGACTTTCCAGTGTTTTCTCTGCTGTTTGTTCTCTGTTGTCGTTTTTGAGTATGCGCAGTTGTGTATCAATATCGCTGATTTCTTTGTTGATCTCATTGAGTCGTTTTTGAACCAGATAATCTTGATAACCTTTCTGATAGTTTTCGAGAAAACGTTCGTTGTTGCAAACACCGTAGTATTCGCGGCCTTGCTTACCGACGCGGTAGCCGTTATCTGCTGAGCAGTAGAGTACGGTGCCTTGCTCAAAGCCACGCTGCCACATCTCTTGATCTGGGTAAACACCGGCGTCACGACAATCTTTCACATAATCGCTGATCACCGTGGGATTGACGCCATTTTGCCCATCTAAATAGCCAATTTGTTGCCAGTTAGCGCTACGGCATTCTTCAGGACTCATGGAAGAACAAGCGGAGAGAATCATAGGGATGAGTAAAAGGAGTAGTGTTTTTTCATGAACAGCGGTAACTWGAATCAGGAACAGGAGGCTCGATTCTAATTAAACGCTGTTTATTTCAATGAATCATGACAAAACCA
>NZ_NPKW01000700.1:0-520 GCF_002265885.1 Vibrio sp. 03_296 | reverse complement strand
CTAGGAACGAAGAGAATTGAAGGTTTCATATTTATTTCCTCACGCTTTGGATTTTTATTACCAACTGCATTCTAGATTGCACTATGCGTGCCAATTTTATAAATATTAAATATCAATCACTTACATCCATGCAAAATCCATATCGATCGGGGTGTTGGCGAAATTTACAAACTGTGTGCAAATTTTACCAATTGTTTCCAAATTCTACTTTTGCATCGGTGAATTCTCACAACGAGCTCAACCGGCTGATTCACATGCTTGATGATCTTTTTTTATGTTTATTTAAAGCGTAGAGGCAATTCTCACTTTGCGCTCAACGTAAAACGCAAGGCATAAAAAAATGCCGCTCGTAAGCGGCATGGGATAACGATAAATCAGCCTTAAGCGTTCGCTTTACGCAGTGAGGAGAAGCGTCGCCATGGGTAGCAGATACCACGCCACACTTTTCCAAGCAGATGTTTAATGTCTTCCAAGATCAAGTAAAGACATGGCACTAACACCAGCGTCAGCAAGGTAGCAA